>NZ_JAFFQE010000008.1 GCF_016919005.1 Desulfopila inferna | reverse complement strand
GTCGAGCTTTTTTAAAAAAGCAGACAAGCTCTCATCCGTTTCTTGTTGGAATTGATATTTATGACAAAAATCAAGAAAATATCTCAACCACTTCAAGTAATACCGGTGTTGCCCGACAGGAACTCCTTGATGGCTGATATAGGTGGTGAATTGAGAGGAAAGCTGAGCAGAGATTTGCAGCATGAATGTTATCCTGTTAACTTGATATCCAGTAAATATTGTGTGATATAAAGCAGAAAATAGGGTAAATTGCTAATTTTACGTTGTCAATAATTTTCTCTGGTCCGGAGCTTTAAGGAAACCAGAGAATAACTTGTTAATTTTAGCCAAGTAGGAATACCTAAATGACGGAACAACATTGACGTTTTTGCTTTTCCTGCTCTGGAGGAGTAAGCAATAAAGAAGACGATAAAACTATACACGTACCTTTATGTCCTGAATGTAAAGAACCTTTAGATAATATCTAGAGGAGTGTAGCTCTTGTAATCCTCAACAGTTGAAAACTGACTGTGATATTCTTCTGACATTTTTTCTGCCTGCTCAAGCTCTTCTCCTGTCAGTGGAACGTCAAATGTCTGAATTAACTGATAAGCCAACATTTTTGCTACATCACTTGATATTAATGTACATACAGAACCACAAGAATTTCCTTTAGAATCTTTAGTGATGAGATTTATACGTATTTTATCTTCATCAGCAGTTATTGGAGCTACCATTATATGTAGGTGCCCTTCTTTAGAATTCGTTCCTTCAATAGTCGGTATGTTTTTTCTAAAAAACATGGTGTTAAAAAATTTACTCATAATTACTCCTTAAATTAACCAGTAGTTCAACCGGACCCGCAAAAACGCGGGCCGGTTAACTGGTCGTTATGTGTAAATCAAAACTACAGGAGAACTATATGTCTGATTATTCAAATCCAATAGATACAACTACACATACAAAAGATGGTATAACATATAGAATTGAACTATTTATAGACGAAAACAATAATTATTATGGCCGTTGGACATGTAACAAAAACAATCAAACAGGAAACTCAAATTCCAGTAAATCCTCCAAAGAACAAGTAATAACAGATAATAAAATAAACATAGATGCTTATCACTTTAATACATTTGGAACAAAACCATTGGGATAAAGACCTGCTACTACATACAATTTGCCGGAATTAAAAGCAGTCTTATAAACTTCATTTTCTTCTAGTGTATCAGCAGGAAAATTCATATGTATTGTTCCGCAGGTACCATCAGTAAATTTGACAGCAAAGTTACCACCATCATCTACTATTTTATCTATTGTTTTTCCTACAAATCCTTGTATAGGATGTTCATTAGAATTAAACATAACTAAAACCTCACATAACAACCGCATTAACTTGACGGGAAGGACGCTTGCGGTTTTAAGCGGACTTGCCTGGCCCGCAAGTTATGCGGGACGTTAGCCCAAAATAATTGGAGGGAACAAAAATGGATCAAGGTAATGCTGCTATTATAGCAGCCTCTATATCAACCTGTATCGGAGGCTGTATTGGTTACCTTTCATCTTATCTTACAACCAGGCAAAGCCAAGTTAACATTAAACACCAGGTAACTCTTCCACGCCAAATGGAAGCAATGGATTTCATCTCTCTAATACTATTTAAATGTTTATCTGGAGAAAATATATCTGAAACAAATTGGGATAGATATATATCTTCGTGTTTTTGGTTACCTCCATCCTCGCGAAAACTTTGCTTTAACGTATTAGACTCGAAACAAGACAATAACGTCATATTAGCCGCCCAAAAGGAACTAATCAAATCTTATACCTTATTAACGGAGGGGAAATAAATGTCAGAGAAAGAAACGTTAAATTCATTAGAGAAAGAGGCTGAACGTCGGAGAGAAGAGGCAGCTAAAAAAGCAAATGTTCCATTGCCATCAACTATAGTAGCTATCAACAACACGCAAGTTACTTATACAATTGATCCTGTGATGTTGCCATTTACTCAACTGGATGGGGTCAAATTAAAAAAAATATTAGCTGAAAAATTCATGCTGAAATTTCGTATGCCTGAATATAACCCACATAACCTGGCAGCCCTTGGTGTTTCAGCAGATAACTTAACAGAGGAATCGATTTTTAAGTTTTTGTTGAGATCATCTTCGCCTCAACTAGTATTCGAGAATGGCCGTTACCCTACAGGCCCTGACTCTTTTGTCCCTGTCGAACTTGTTGCATTCAGCAAGGAATCAATTATTGCGAAAGTTAACGGAGTAACTGAGGTAGCAATGGCTATCACTGCTGACTCATTTAACGCTTTTTGGGAATCAACAGGGGTAGTCAAAAAGTGGGACAGCGATGAAACTCAAAATGCATTGCAAATGGTATCTTTTGGCACATCAACTAAAGTAAAAGTAAATGGTGATGTGAAACAATTCTTAAGTGGAAATCTATGTAAATATTTTAATGAAAATGTAAATGAAAAAGAAAAAATAGCCTCCAAAATAAATACTTATTCTGTTTATGACAATTTTAAACCTAACAAAAATATTATCGGCAGTTGGTCTTTTGAAGAGCTAGAATTACAGATACATACCTTTAATTCTACTACTGGCCTTTCTGAAACCTCGCCAATTCGAATTAGTACGCAAACAAAAGATGAGCGAGGCAGAGGAATTGTTAGGATATCTAGCGCATTGCCTTATGATGACCATGTGAAGATGATTGAAAGTATCATGAAAGCACTTGACAATTCAGGGAAAAACAAGGGCTAACCATAGGACTTCGCGGAACGGGGTCGGACCGAACCAACATATTAATATGAAAAGAAAAAGATCAGAAAATATGCCTGCAATCTTGCTTAGAAGGCCTATTTTGGCATCAAAAGTGAGCATTTAAGGAAAAATGCCAAGGGCGAATCGCTATTATATTCCCGGGCAGGTCTGGCATATCACTCATCGCTGCCACAAGCAGGAGTTTCTGCTTAAGTTCAGAAGAGATCGGCAGCGGTGGCAGTATTGGCTATTTGAGTCAAGAAAACGTTATGGCTTGCAGGTTCTGAACTTCATGGTCACTTCGAACCACATCCATCTCCTGGCGGTAGATGGTGGCGACCGGCATGTCCTGCCCCGATCATTGCAATTGGTGGCAAGCCGAACAGGGCAAGAATACAACCGGAGGAAGAATCGTAAAGGAGCATTCTGAAGAGGAATCCGGGGACACGATACTGAATTCCAACAATTACATTCTGCGGTCAAGCCGCAGATGTTTGAGTTCTGTGTAAAAAAATACCTACCAATATGAAAACTTATAACATTTTCAATTTTGACCATAGATACAAAACACCTCAAGAAATTATAACTGATTCTTTCAAAATTATAATAACTGCTCAACATTGTTCTAATTTATCGAAGCTTTCAAAAAATTCTTCATACACGTTTACCCTTGATCACAATTTCACTCCTGTTGTTATCGACAATCCTGCTGAAGAAGGGGAATTTGTTATCACAGCTATTGTAGAAATTGATGAAGAAAAACTCGACAAATCATTTTTGTATCCGGAAGAATTAGAAAGAGGATACATATATGATGTAACCTTAGTTTTGTCATTTTTGACAGGAAGACGTGTGTATTTAGAGAACGAAATGGACCGATATTCTAACAAGTTCTATATTGATGGCCCTGTGACAATCAACAGTCTTTTGTTTCGGCAAATAACAATCAGCAATATTAAAAAGATCGCAGATTATGGCCTGGACACTCAGTTTTTCAATACTGTCCAGTCATATTCAATAAATGACCTGTTATCGCTCACTTCATACTGTAATTCTTCATTAGATAAACTATTCACTGGATGGGCCAAACAAAACAAGAAGACAAAATTTGAAAACCAAAAGTATCTCAATTCACTTCGAGATTCAGCTTATGAAAGTGTCTTGAAGTCCTTAGCATCTAAGGTAAAAGTAATTTTTTTGAAATTATTATTTGATTCAAACATTGAAAATAGAATTACAGAAGACATCAAAGCAAGGATTCGTATTGATACCAGCCCATCGGCACTTTATAAATTAAAAGAATTTTTAAAATTTTATTCACTTTATCCAGAAGAAGATAGTGATGAGAATAACGAGAAATTGAAGTGGCTAAATAGAATTAGAAATAGTGTAGCCCACTCTGGTGATCTACCTAGAGATAATCAAATATCATGGATGACTCGTTCTGAAATTACGACCAATATAACCTTTTTGATGCTCAGTATCATACAATGGTATTTTGCATATGTAATTCTTGAAATCAAAAACCATAGACTTGATGAAACCCAAAATGAAATAAAAAATTATTTCATAACTGGGAAGTTCAGAAATAAAGATATATTTAATGAAACCTATAACGAATACATGAATAGAATTATCGATGATTGGACCGACAATCATAAATTATAATTACAGAACCAGGCGGTTCACTTGACGCCGAGAACCCTGGCGGCGCTGACACGGCAAGGTTTGGGGGCGGCGCAAGTGACCTTGATCGTTAGCATCTAAAAACTCACTCCACACAAGGGAATATAGAGTGAGAAAGAACTATGGAGGCAGATAGTACGCAAGCCAGCGATAAGGCACTTGGGTTTTCCCTTGTCTATCTTCCTCCTGGCCGTCGGTGGCGACCGGCGGATGGTCGGATCAAAATGTTAGTTTTTCCGCAGCTCTGCGATATGAGCACTAACTTTTTGGTATCGATCCGAACCCAACCGACAATGTCGGCTGTGGAGCGCTCTGTCAGTCGATTGATTATAATAGGTAACTCAAATGATCAAGCTGACAATGAAGGTGGAGATCACATTCGCCCAACTGGTTGCCCTAGCGCATCTTGTTGTTGCGATAGTTAAAATCTGCACCTAATTTTTACCCCGGGGTCGATGTTTGGCCCCGGCGGTTTTTCTATTCAAAACAAATAATTATGCTAACCAGACGTTCTAGTTGACCTCTGGCACAGCCCGGCTATCTTTTTTTGTCTGGTCAATTGTTTACAGATATTTCTTCACACTTGTCAAATTCTGTTTGTGCCAGTGTCAACTGAACTCAACGTTGGGCCGGTAGCTGCACCGTTGTCGGTTGATAGCAAGCCCGGCCCAACCACAACGCTTAACCTGAAAAAAAGGAGAATCATGGAATACATTGAAGAAGAATGTCCCCTCTGCGACAGGATATCTAAGTTCTACTTTGTTGACCACGACAATAGGAAATTTTACAGATGCGAATACTGTACTGACTTCCAGGTTTACATTAACGTTGAAGATATACTTAGAAACTCTACCGACACATTAAAAAGACAGTTATCAAAAGCATCCCACGAAAGCCCACACGACAAAGTTTTAGCAATAGGAGATGGCAAGGTAGTGTCAAATATTTTTCGCACATTTGATTTTGAGGTAGCCGTTTAATTCATTTTTTTCCTTTTCTTTCAATTTCTGGTCAAGCGCAGCAAAGGGGCAAAATACAAGGTTGTGAGCGAAGCGAGCACCCGGAGGGCTTGATCTTGTATTTTGCAAACGGGGTCGGGCCACGATAACCTGCTGATTTAATGACGTATCGGGAACACCTGTGTTGCTTAAGTGGTTGATATCACAAGACCACAATGTCGTTTTTGGGGCGAAAATGAGAAAAATAGATTACAAAGCATATTATGGCCAGAGCAAAAAGACATTACATTCCTGAACAAATATGGCATCTAACTCATCGATGCCATAAACGAGATTTTTTGCTCAAACTAGTAAAAGATAAACGAAGATGGCTTCAATGGCTATTTGAGGCAAAACAACGATACGGATTAGTCATATTAAATTTTGCTGTGACTTCAAATCATATCCATTTACTTGTTTATGATGAAAAAGGAAGAGATGTAATACCATCATCAATCAAACTGGTTGCTGGTCGTACAGGTCAGGAATACAACTTACGAAAAAAGAGGAAGGGAGCTTTTTGGGAAGATCGGTATCACGCAACGGCTATTGAATCAGAAGAACATCTGTTCAAATGTCTAACATATATAGATTTAAATATGGTTCGCAACGGGGTGGTCTCTCACCCTTCGGAGTGGTCTTTCTGCGGATATAATGAAATCCAAAATCCTCGTAAAAAGAATGGGCTGATTGCTTATAAAAAACTTGCGGAGTTGACAGGGTTTATAAGCTACACTGCATTCCGGGAAACGCATAAAGAATTGGTTAATGAATATCTGACGAATGGTAATAACTTCAGACAAGATCAATGGACTGAAAGTGTAGCCGTGGGAAGCAAAGATTTTATCGAAACAATCAAAGAGAAACTTGGCATACTTGCCAAGGGTCGGAAAATTCTTGAAAAAGATGGAGGGTTTCAGCTTCGAGAAGAGATGAGGATCTATATTGCCAATTCAGATAGCGATAATGGCAATACAGGGTCAATAAACACCTATTATTGGGATGTTAATCTTTAGCTTTAGTTCCATTTTGATAATGTGGCCGGAATAGCCGAATGCACTGATTTTAGCCCTAAAATGCATTATGCGGCCATGTAATATCAGCTACTTAAGGAACGTTGAATGCTGAATTTCATCAGTATATCAAGTGATTATCGTGGCCCGACCCCGCTTTGCCTTCAACTTATTTTGGGGTGGTTCTTTATCTGCTTTAACCTACTTTTCTGCTACTCACCTGCCGGGGCATCGGTAATCGATAGTGGTGATGCACCGGATCCTACTTTTCCTACTCTCTATGCAAATAATGGAGCCAACCATATTCTGGGCGGTTCAGCTTATCTTGGCAGCTGCGTGGACGCAGACCTGGATGGCCAGCCGACGGCGGGTGCTGATGGAGATGACACGGCGGCGGGCAGTACGGTCTACGGAACCTGCACTGCTGCAGGTGATGAGGATGGTGTGAGTTTTACTACAGCAGTTGTGGCAGGTTCTACGGCGGACATCGACATCCTCGCGAATTCTTCCTGCATGCTCTCCGCCTGGATTGACTTTGCTGGAGACGGTGACTGGGATGACCCCGGAGAAGAGCTTTTTTCCGGTGGCAGAGCATTAACCAGCGGGATAAACCGCCTGAGCTTTTTTGTACCTGCCGGTGCAGTTACAGGCACGACATATGGACGTTTTCGTTGTACCACAGATGGTGTGGTGTCATTTACCGGTCAAGCCTCTGATGGGGAGGTTGAGGATTACGAGATAATGATATTCAGTTCGATACCGGCCTCGGCGCCAACGTCAGTGACCGCTTCAAGCTCAACCACCACATCACTCATTGTCAGCTGGACGCCAGGCAACGCCAACGGCTGCCTGTTTGCATCCTGGAATGTCAGAGATGCTGGAAATATTGTGCCAACCGGCTGCTTCAACCTGACATCCAGGGCGGGGAACAGTTGTACGGCAACAGGTCTCAGCCCTGATACAGAGTATCGGTTCACGGTTCAAGAAGTCTGTACGAACACAGGCCAGAACAGCCCGGTGAGTGAGCCGAGCGATCCTGTCGCCACACTTCCGCAGTCATGGCTTCTTGCTGTTAAGAAAACAGGCACAGGCAAAGGTAGAGTGACAAGCGACCAGGGAGCAATAGATTGCGGAGAAAAATGTTTTGACACATACGCAGATGGTACGGAGGTTACTCTGACTGCCATTCCGGAAGAGGGGTCGACGTTCTCCGGGTGGTCGGGAGATGCCGGATGTCAGGATGGCGTTATTGCCCTTTCACAGGATATTGACTGCACAGCAGGCTTTCGGCGATTTCCCTGGAGTACCTTTCTTCCAGGTATTGTCAACAGATCAGAGAAAGTCGGCGAGAATGATTCTAATTGATGTGAACCAGTTGTTTAAACCAAAAAATCCGCGGAAGGATTTGTTATCAAAAGTCGAGGTATTGGGCGGTCGACTTCGAAGGACATGATGCTTAATTCCAACCAGAACATTCTGCGGTCGAGCCGCAGATGTTCACGTTATGCTTTACAACGAAAAATAAACCGACTGATTCATAACAAATCAAAGAGGCAAATTAATGAAAGCTTTAAAAACTCTATTATTATTTCTATGTTTTTCAATAACTGCAATGGGCTGTGTTGCTAAGTACACTATCCCTGTCGGTGGAACTAACGATTTGAGATTTGTTGGACAATGGGAAGGAAAACACTTTAATGAAAAAGGTGGATATTGGCGTAAATGGGAACAAAATAGACACCCTGATGGTACATACAAGCTAGTATTAAAGTATTATGACAAATCAGATAAGTTCCTTAATAGAAAAGTTGAAACTGGGTATTGGTGGCTTCAGGATGGCCTGTTTCACGAAATCGCTCCAAGCAGAATGTCCAAGCCTGAATCATATAAATTTGAGTTTACCTCAAACGAACAAATTGAATTTTCTTCGGTCCAAATAGATAAAAATTCCGATGAAAAAGTAGGTTACTCATTTATTGATAAAAAAGTGAAAGAGTAAACTGAAAAAGTAAAAAAAAATTAGCATAACAACACGTTCCTGCGGAAGGCGAAAAAGCCCGGCTCTCGCAGAACTTGACGTTGGGCGCTCAATAAAATCATGAAATTTGAGGGTGGGGAATGTCATCGAATGCAGATGATCCAAAGATAGCTCAAGCAGCATCCCTTTGGCAGTGGATCAGGTTGGTTGCAGTGTATCTCTTCATACCGCTGGTTCTCCTGGTGTGCGGAGGAGACCTCGGGTGGTGGCAGGCGTGGGGCTACTCCCTGCTGATTGTTGCCGCCGGCCCGGGAGGGCGCATCTGGGCGGAACGGCGGCATCCGGGATTGATGGCCGAACGACAAAATATGGAGAAGGCCCAAAGTGCGAAAGCCTGGGACAAAGTACTTGCGCCGTTGATGGCGCTGAGCGTGAGTTTCCCGCTTGTCATTGTGGCCGGGCTGGATCATCGCTTTGGCTGGTCACCCGCATTTCCGTTGTTGCTCATCGTGCCCGGCTTCATTTTGATCGCGCTCGGATACGCTTTCGCTGCGTGGGCATTGGCAGAGAACAGCTTTTTCTCCAGCGTGGTGCGCATTCAGGTTGATCGAGGGCATGTGGTGTGTGACACCGGCCCTTATCGGTTCGTGCGGCATCCGGGCTATGCCGGAAATTTGTTGGCGCTCCCGGGTATCGTGCTGGCCTTAAACTCGATGTGGACACTTATTCCGGCGGCGGTGGCGCTCATCATCGCGGTGATCAGAACCGCTCTGGAAGACCGGACGCTACAGAAGGAATTGCCGGGCTATCGGGATTATGCGCAGCGCGTACGCTATCGGTTGATACCGGGAATTTACTGAAGAGGCTCATCTGTGAGATTTGATGGGGCGGGTAGGAAGGGTTCGTTTTTAGAATGCGCAAGAGAGGGTGCAAGAACGAGTGATTATCGTGGCCCGACCCCGCTTTGAATCTCTTCTGTATTGTACATAACTTGAAGAAAGTGCATGTCTTCGGAAAAGGAGTTGCGTAAAGACTGAGAGTGTAGGAAGGCCCCCTGCAATAGCAGTGAATATAGGTCCAGGTGAACGAAGGTGGTATAAAGGGAAGCTGAATCTTAAAAAGTCGTGGATGGTGAAATCAATTACCTGGTTTTTTTTAAAATCAGGTGGCTCTGGAAGCTCGCCTTTGAAAAGAGGCTTTTTCTATAGACTCGTTAGCTCTAAAACAAATATAAAGGCATAACTATGTCACCTCTGCTTCTTAAAATCATAAGTATATTTATAACAGGAATGGCTATTTGGGGTTTAATATCTGGTAAAATCATGGCTGGATCAAGAGGCCTACAACCAAATTATTATACTAAGCAAGATAGTCCTTTTTTATACTACTGTTTCGTTTGTATTTACTTGTTAATTGGAGTGTTTTTGTTATTCAAAGTTTTTTAATACAAAAATATTGAAAAATTTAAAATTGCGCTCTCAAGAACCCTATGTGTCAATTTTCACTATGACGCGTCTAACACATGAGGAATTGGTGTTTATTCGGGACTATTTGAGGCCGCGGCCCGATTACTTCGCTAACCCATCATTCCACTGGACACTGCGCGATAAGCCGCATCGCCGGTGAATTTAAACGTTGTGTGAAAACTACAAAATCAGGAATTAGATTTAATGCCTCACATCATAATAAAACTTTATCCTGGCAGATCTGAAGATCAGAAAGCTGAGCTCACAGAAAAAATTGTAGAGCAAGTGGTTCGCATTGCAAAATGTGAAGAAAAAGTTGTTTCAGTAGCTTTTGAAGAGGTTGAGCCCAAAGAATGGGATGAAAAAGTTTATAAGCCTGACATTCAGAACAAACAAAATCAATTATATAGGAAACCAGGCTATGGACCGCTTAGTGAAATATGAGTGGGATTACAAAATTTGATTAACGTCCAAATATAAAACGATAAAGCACACAATGAAAACGAAAAAAACACGAAACGGGGTCGGGCCACGCTAACCTTTTGATATGATATTGGAATGCTGGATCACATGGTTTGTAATTAGTTGATATTACGAAACCGCATTATCGATTTTGGGGCCAAAATGAGAAAATGAGCAAAATAGGTTACAAAATATATTATGGCCAGAGCAAAAAGACATTACATTCCTGAACAAATATAGCACGAATAGTCTTTAAATGGCTTAACCGTCGTAGTCAGCGTAAGAGCTACAACTGGCACGGATTCACCGAATTGCTTATGCAGTTCAAAATACCGCGTCCCCGGATTATAGGGTACTGGAACTGAGATGCTTTTGTACGAAGCGAACAATACTGAAGAGCCTTGTGCGGGAAAACCGCACGCAGGGATCTGCGAGGGGGCGGTCGGGTAGCTGGCCGTCCTACCTTGATGCCACTTAATTGGCATATTTGGCCCGTCGAACCCAAGAAAGGAGGCAGAATGCGACTCGAGGTAATTTCAAGATCACCGAAAGAGCAGAAACACGCCGTTCCAATACTCTTTGTTCACGGCGCATGGCATGCTGCGTGGTGCTGGCAGGACACTTTTCTTGAATATTTCTCAGAAAAGGGCTGGGAAGTTCATGCCCTGAGCCTTCGAGGGCATGGTCAGAGCGAAGGTCGCGAAAAGCTTCGCTGGTGGTCAATTGCTGACTACGTCTCTGATGTTGAGCAAATTGCTAATTCTCTTGATCGTGAGCCGATTGTGGTTGGGCACTCTCTGGGAGGTTTCGTTGTTCAAAAGTATCTGGAAACACATTCCGCAGTGGCTGCAGTACTGCTCGCTTCTGTGCCACCTTCCGGCACATTAAGATTCAATCTTCGGGTTATTCGACGCCATCCGCTCGTTTGGTTGCTGATGAATGCTCTGATGACCGCATACCCACTCGTTGCAAAGCCGGAGTATGCGCGAGAGTGGTTTTTTTCACCCGAAATTTCAAATGAACAGCTTGTGAGTCTCCATTCTCGGATACAGGATGAGTCGTATCGCGCGTTACTCGACGTCCTTCTTCTGAATTTGCCGAATCCATCGAAAGTAAAAACACCAGTTCAAGTGCTAGGCGCGGAGAACGATGCCATATTTTCCGTGGAGGAAGTTCGGGCAACTGCACGTGCCTACGGAGTAGAAGCGACTATTTTTCCCGACATGGCCCACAACATGATTGTTGAACCGGGTTGGCGCGACGTTGCAGACACAATTATGCGTTGGGCTAAATCAGTATCCGGCTCATGAATGTAACGAAGGCAAAAGCGGCTAATCGGGTAGCCAGGAAAATCTCTCCCCCAGCCCCCACAACACCTAGCATGCGGGTCCGCACTAGGCGTTTCCCAGAGACTACCGAGCCGTAGCCGGGTAATGGATGTTTACCCATAGATCTTTGACAGAAAGCAAACCTTGATCCTTGAGCCATTGATTAGTCATGCCCGATTGGGTGGCCAATGTGTGGGATAATCTCCATGGGCCTTTCCGGCTCAAACCGACAGAGATGGCAGTGCGCAGGAACGTTCCGAGCTTGGTCAGCTCGCGAACCTTGGTGCGACAGTAACGCCACTGTTTCCAGTAGCACATGCGCACCCTGCGTCGCAGCCAATGGTCGATTTCAGGTATTGGACGGTACAGCTCCGATTTCCCGAAATAGCCCATCCAGCCACGTAAATACTCTGCCAGCTTAAACAGTCGGTACTCCATGGAAACACCCCAACTCCGCCCGGTCAATTCCTTGATGCGCTGTTTGTAGCGCACAAAAGCTTTATCCGACCAGCATATTTTGGCGCCCGAAAAGGCAAAACCGAGAAAGGTGATCTCGTTGGTATGAGCCACTTTGCTCTTCTCCTGATTGACCTTAAGCTTAAGCTTCTTTTCCAGGAATTGAGTGATGCTGGCCATCACCCGCTCGCCTGCTCGACGGCTTTTTACCAAAATAACAAAGTCATCGGCATATCTGGCGAAGCGGTGGCTTCGCCCCTCAAGTTCCTTGTCCAATTCATCCAGGAGGATATTGCTGAGCATGGGTGAAAGTTGACCGCCCTGGGGAACACCCTTTCGGGTCTCGTGCAGTCGGCCGTCGATCATCACTCCTGCCCGCAGATACGCGCCGATCAACTTCAGGACGCGCTTGTCGCGCACCTTTCTGCTGACCCTGTTCATGAGAACGTCGTGCTCTACCGTGTCGAAAAATTTCGCCAGATCGGCATCTACGGCCACGCGGTATCCCTCGCGAATGTAGTGACGCACCTGGTAGACGGCATCGTGAGCCGACAATCCTTTACGGAAACCGAAACTTGTCTCCGAGAATCCAGGGTCAAAGATCGGGAACAGTACCTGTGCAATGGCCTGTTGAATCAAGCGGTCCAGTACGGCAGGAACCCCCAGAGGACGGGTGCCCCCTGTTGCTTTCGGGATTTCTACCCTCTTGACCGGCAGAGGTTTATAGGTTCCTGCAAAGATGGATGAACGAATCTCTACCCAATGTTTCTGAGCAAAGGCAATGAAATCGTCAATTGGCATGTTGTTCACGCCAGGCGCTCCACGATTGGCCAGGACCTGTCGCCAGGCCTGGCTCAGATTTGCTCGGGAGAGAATCTGCTCCAACAGGTGTTCATCGGGATCTGGTATTCCGGCAACGCGCCGCCCAACTGCTCCCCCGGACGGGTTCATCGCATTGGTCGAGCATGCCGGGCCTTTTCCCTGCTCTGGGTTCGGTCCTTCGCTCACCAATGGCGAGCTACTATGACCTCTGCTGACTCCTGCCCGGGCCTCAGACATGTTACCATGAATGACGCTTTTCAACGGGAGTTGGACCGCAGGCCGGACAGGTCTCCCCGGATAAGGACGTGATCTTTTGTTACACGACCGTGGCATTTACCGTATCTCCTAAACCCGAGGCATTGTCATGTTGTGCTGACTTACCCGGAAACTCGGCCTTGTATGCCATTTCTGTTCGTCGGCCCATAACGTTGTACTCCAGCTTCCTCCGGACGAGCCCTCGCGGGATCGCCCTTGCTTTCGACTAGTATTTATGTTCCTGTCATCACGACAGTAACAGGGTTTACATACAGGGGACTTACACCCCATTAGATCACGCCCATGCCGGGCGTACACAAGGCGCTTCAGCGGATGGCGGTAAACGTCGGCGGCGATGACGCGGGAAATTCTTTGGCGCCACCGCTGAGCTAAACGTTCAATGTAACAAGGAGAAATCATGGAAAATACAGATTTAGCGTCTCAGATTGAAGGCGCAAGAGCCTATGACTCATTGTTTGTGCCTGCACTTTTTGGGCAATGGGCCAGTGTGCTTTCGCAAAAATTGGATTTAAGTTCAAAACTTAGCGTATTAGATGTCGCCTGTGGTACCGGTATATTAGCCAGAGAAATATTTCGAAGCTTAGAAAAATCAGGACGGGTAGTTGGATTAGATCCCAACTTGGGCATGCTTGCGGTTGCCGAGGAGCATGAGAGCAGAATAGAGTGGAAGCAAGGTGTAGCAGAGTCATTGCCATTTGATTCTAATGTATTTGACATGGTTTTGTGTCAGTTTGGTTTGATGTTTTTTGAAGACTCTCAGGCCGCAATTAAAGAGTTTCTGCGCGTATTAAAGCCGAACGGTGTACTAACGCTAGCGGTTTGGGATTCTATTGATAACATTCCAGGCTACCAGACGGAGCATGAGATTATAAAAAATATTGCTGGGGAGGATGCAGCCCATGCGGTGGCAGTTCCATTTAATATGGGCAATAAAACCAAGCTTCAAGACCTATTAGTTAAAGCTGGCGCAACGAATGTAAAAGTAGAAACACACCGAGGTGTGGCACGATTTCCTGATATCTCAACTATGGTAAATGCCGAGCTTCGTGGGTGGCTGCCAATTATGGGTATACAGCTCGATGAATCCGTCATTCAGGAAATATTACTAGAAGCGGAGAGCGAAATGTCTAAATATACATCTATTGAAAAAACTGTAGAATTTGAAATCACTGCTCATATTGCAACTGCGACTAATTAACCCAAAGAGCATTGAACAAGCGGCTGCAATCGACAGTGCATACGGCGTTCAAACTGCCATTCCTCTACGCTCCATTTTACTGCAATTTGCCCACTGCATGCATTGCGAATGAGCCTGGCGTTAACTTTAAGCAAAAATTATCTATGGATTAAGTGGTCCCTATTATGCCTGAATCTAATCCTTTTTCAGAGAGATTAAGAGAACCATTAAATGAAACAACACGCAGGACGAGAAGGAATCTTTTAGCTGCAGCCGTTATAGGGATAGTAATTACAAAGGTCGGGCTAGTACCATCTAAAATATCTGCTTTTGGCATTAAATTTACACAAGCAAATCAAAAATCACTTCTAGTTTTATTGTCTCTCATTATCATCTACTTTCTCATAATATTCATTGTTTACGTCTCATCTGAATTAGTTGCATGGCAAATTGCATTTCGGTCAAAGGAGTTAGTGCAAGGTGCAAGGGGTCAAGTCTTCTTTTGACTCTTGTTCGATTTATTCCATCAGGTTGCCGAAAAACATCATAACATTGTAGTGGCTGCAGCTTTCACTAACCGGAACTGCAACTATCTTTTTCAACACAATAATCGCCAGGAGACTCCATGCCCGGCAAGATTATCAAAATTATCCCGGTGACACCAGACCTCTCCGTCATCCTCTACCATGCCCCAGATGCCAATGACCGCACCTGCATCTCCATCAAACAAAATGAAAAAGTAAACAACATACCTGGCGAGATCATTCTCATCTCGGAAGATATCCCAGCCTTGAGCAAAGCCCTCAGTGTGGCCGCCAAGCTAACAAATCCTGGCTACTAAAAGATCAAAGCTAAATTTCATACGTAAACAATGATGTCCTATAACAAATTTCCCAATTAATCCTTGTATTTTGTTGTACTTTCGTTGCTACTCGTGTCAAATAGGAGCGAATTAGTGGCAATAGTTGTTGGATAGAGCTATTTCTGTATATCACTCAATCTTGCATGATATACGAAAATGTGTGTTCGTATAATTACTGGTTCGCTAAAGAAAAAAATGATCAACATACTAATATCTATACTTTTAGTCTTTCTGTTTAGCTTTTCTGCACATGCAGAAAGACCGATGAATGAACTCCCAATGTATGGTGGAAAACACAACCCTTCGGTTGAAAGAAACACAGAATTTAGTCATGGCGCAACTCAACGTGGTTGGGAAGCATATTATCAAAGTGATTTAGACACTGCGATAAAACGTTTCAACCAAGGATGGATGTTTGACCGAGATAATCCTGAAGTCTTTTGGGGTTTTGGCCTAATTACTGGCCAACGAGCGTTTCAAGAGGAGCCAGAGCATAATCTTGAAGATTCTATAAAGTACCTTCAAATCGCAAAAGATAAGGCTCCTGAAAATGGCAAAATCATAGGTGATCTCGCCTATTCTCATACCCTTTTAGGCCAATATCTACAATCCGAAAAGGGTAACAAAAAAGATGCTCAAGAACACTTTCGGACAGCGGGGAGTTTATTCGTTGAAGCAACTACAATAGAACCTCATTACCCACCAACTTTAGCAAATTGGTCAATTTTTTATTTTTACACGAAGAAATTTATAGATGCTAAATCGAAAGCAGATGAAGCAATAAAACTTGGGTATGAGTTTGACCCAAACTACATTAAAGAACTAGAAAATAACATAAAATAGCGAACCAGGCGCTCAACATTGACCGCGGGAACAGCGCCGCGGCAAGTTAGCTCAACGTTATACATAAAAAACATAAGGTTTTAAAATGATGACCATTTTTTCTAAAGTCTTACGCATCCTAACACTGTCCGCTTTCAGTTGTCTACTAACAAACATTTCCTTTGCGAATGAAAAAATAGATCTTCTCTGGAAAGTACCTTCAACTAAGGTCTTCTACAAAACTGACCTCAGTCAGACTAATGAAGGATACATGAAATTTGACATAGAAAAGGTCTTTGATGCTGGAGAAATTACTGAAGAAGTTAAAGAGTCTATCAATTCACTGGAATTTCCAGAAAATACCAACATGGTAACAATTATGGAAAATACTACAGATAAACACATTAAAGTCACCTCATATTTCCAAAACTGGGAGATGCCATCTTTTGGCAATTCTCAGCCAAACGAAAACAATGAAGAGTTAAAAAAATTTACTGAGCTTATGAATACTGCCCCTCAACTTGAAGGCGTAATTGATCATAAAGGGAATATCACTTCTTTTTATTTAGAACAAAAACAAAAAAATCTAATCGCTCTAATGCATCAATTACCTAATAAACCAGTATCTGTTGGTGATTCCTGGGAAATTAATATGAATTGTTTACAGATGGGGGTTGGTTTCTCTGCTGATAGCGCTAAAAAAATAAATAAGGTGGTTCTGTCAGATATCAAAATTGATAATGAAGGAAATAAAATAGCTATTCTAGATTACATGTTAACTGAGCAAGTGCATGGAACAGCACTAAACCCGATGAAAATGGAAAGGTCTGAATTTAAAATGTCATGTAGCTATATAGGGCGACATCAGTTTGATCTCAAGAAAGGTCTATGGAAATCCATAAATGGTGAAATGGCTATTCTGAGTAGTGGGGTTATGGAGAGCAAACTTCAGCAGCATATTTCTATGTTTCAAATAGATGAACTTCCTTCAACAATTAAACATAAAAAATAGTATAACCAAGCGTTTGAGACGGACTCGCTGAATCTCGCCGCTCAACTTAACGTTGAGTCTGTAGGAAAAGGTTTTTGCGCTTTTAAAAACAGGCACTTATTGGTATATTTAGCTGCAAATGTTGGTAATCAACCGCTCAACTCTACCGAAAGTCGGATATCATGGCAAAATACAAGCCTTACTCCTACTCCCAAGGTCAGTTCATCCCGGTTTTTTTCAACAAGCAGATTCAGAAAGGTACCTTCGAATACACGCTTAATTATCTGGTCGACAACGAGCTCGATCTGACAATTTTCGACCAGCGATTTCATAACGACGAAACCGGCGCTCCAGCATACGATCCCAGAATCCTGCTCAAGGTCATCCTCTTTGCCTACTCCAGAGGCATCACCTCAAGCCGCGCCATAGCTCGGTGCTGTGAAGAAAACATTTTGTTCATGGCCCTATCAGCTAATAGTCGCCCCCACTTCACGACTATTGCCGATTTTATTTCCAGCATGGACAAGGAAGTGGTCGGTCTCTTTCTTCAGGTGCTTCTGATCTGTGATCAGCAAAACCTCATCGCCAAGGAAATGTTTGCCATTGACGGCTGCAAATTGCCGAGCAACGCCTCGAAGGAGTGGAGTGGAACTCGGGCCGATTTGAAGCGCAAGGCTGAGAAGATGGAACAAGCCCTGCGCCGGATGGTTACTCACCACCTGTACATGGATGAATCCTGTGAAGAGCCGGAAGTTCTTGAGCCACTGACAACGAATCAGCCAAAATAGCAACTTCCAAAGGCATTATTCAGGGATATGTCGGTGT
The DNA here is from genome assembly GCF_016919005.1 of Desulfopila inferna. Taxonomy (NCBI): domain Bacteria; kingdom Pseudomonadati; phylum Thermodesulfobacteriota; class Desulfobulbia; order Desulfobulbales; family Desulfocapsaceae; genus Desulfopila; species Desulfopila inferna. Next base: position 235,091 of record NZ_JAFFQE010000008.1, on the reverse strand, counting down.
CGCCTCAGTGGATCAGAAACACCAGATCATTGTCGGTGCTGAAGCTTATGGCCAGGGACATGAGAGTAACTTGCTGATTCCTGCCGTGGAAACAATCAAAACCAATTTGGAAAATATCGGAGACGCAGAAGCACTGGGGCGGGCTCAGGTGGTTGCCGACAGCGGCTACCATTCTGAGGGGAACATGAAATATCTCTTCAAGAAAGAGATAGACGGCTATGTGGCAGACAACCACTTCCGGAAACGGGATCCCCGCTTTGCAACCCAAGAGCGCTACAACGACTTGCTCGGCTATCACGGCAGGCCGAGAAGTGGAGGTAAAAGACTCTTCAGGCCAAAGGACTTTTTCTTTGCAGACGACCTGTCCCATGCGGTTTGTCCGGCGGGCAAAAGACTCTACCGCAGCGGTTCCAATGTGAAGGTGAAGGACTATCAAGCCTACAAGTTCAAAGGTGCAAAGCGTGATTGTATGAACTGCAAGCTCAGAAGGCAATGCCTCCGTTACCCAGAGAAAACAGAGATCCGCCAGCTTGCTTACTTTACGGGTAAATCACGATCAGGAAAAGAAAGGTTTACCGAAAAGATGAAACGGAAAATCGATACGACTGTCGGTCGAACCATCTACGGAATGAGGCTGGCCGTTGGCGAACCACCCTTTGCCCATATCAGATCCATTATGCGACTGGATAGGTTCAGCCTGCGGGGGAAGAAGAAGGTAAATACCCAATGGAATCTCTTCTGTATTGTACATAACTTGAAGAAAGTGCATGTCTTCGGAAAAGGAGTTGCGTAAAGACTGAAAGTGTAGGAAGGCCCCCTGCAATAGCAGTGAATATAGGTCCAGGTGAACGAAAATGGTATAAAGGGAAGCTGAATCTTAAAAGTCGTGGATGGTGAAATCAATTACCTGGTTTTTTTTAAAATCAGGTGGCTCCGGAAGCTCGCCTTTGAAAAGAGGCTTTTTCTACAGACTCGTTAGCCAGGAAAGATACCATGCCTGAAATTTACGTTGCTATGTTGCTTGCATTACTTGCAGGAATTGCAATACCGATTGGTGGTGCAATTGCCGCCATTGAACGCATACACCCTTATTGGCTAGAAAATGAATTCCGTCATGCAGTAATTTCTTTCGGAGGAGGTGCACTATTAGCGGCTATAGCTATGGTTCTTATTCCTGAAGGAATTCAAAATCAATCTGTCCTTTCGGTCTCTATTTGCTTTTTCAGTGGCGCAATATTTTTTTTACTTGTCGAATTTCTCATTTCTTTGCGTGGTGGAGCAATCTCCCAAGTAATAGCAATGTTGCTTGATTTTGTCCCAGAAGCAATGGCTCTTGGGGCGATCATTTCAACGGACATATCTAAGGCATCGCTAGTTGCATTTTTAATTGCGCTTCAAAATTTACCTGAAGGATTCAATGCTTATCGTGAAGTTAAAGCTAACCGTTATTGTTCCGGCCACAGTGCCATTATTATTTTTTCAGGCCTTGCGTTACTCGGCCCTCTTTCTGCTGTCATTGGGTTGAAATATTTGACGGGGAATGAAATCTTGCTTGACAGGATTATGGTATTCTGCGCTGGTGGAATTTTGTACTTAATCTTTCAAGATATCGCTCCAAAAGCTAGAATAAAAAAACATTGGGCTCCATCATTAGGAGCAATATCTGGATTCCTCCTCGGAGTCATAGGTTATATGATTTCTAATTCCTATTAACCCGGCTAACCACCCAAATTCAGCGGACTAAAAAACTCCGCAGATTTGAAACGTTAGGGTGCTTAAAGGAGTACATACACATGACTAAACAAGCTAAGTTCTCTGCTGGCCGTAACATCGCAATGAAGGTACCCCCTCACCAGTATGAGGCCACAGTTCACTTCTATCGCTCTGTACTTGGCCTCAAAGAAATTACCGAGCACGCACCCGCGATTGGTTTCGAGTTCGGGTCTAACAATCTGTGGATAGATCGGGTACCAGGCATAAGCCAATCGGAAATATGGCTGGAGATTGTAACAGATGACATTTCGGTTGCAGCAGATCAACTTAAGGTCCCGGGTGTAGTCCGCTGTGACGACATCGAGCCGTTACCTGATGGATTTCAGGCATTCTGGATATCCAGTCCATCGTCAATTGTTCACCTCGTATGCAATGAGAATGAGTCATGGTCGTAGGCGCGCCTAACCTGAGTAAAGAAAAGGAAAGGGGTCAAATCTTTGCATGACTCATTCTGCGGATTGCAATAAATTCTTTCATTATGTCTAGACCTCTTCGAATAGAATACCCCGGCGCGTGGTATCACGTGATGAACCGTGGAAGGCGTGGTGAAAATATTTTCGTTGATAGAGATGACTATGAGACCTTTATTGCTCTACTGCAGGAAACCTCCGAGATGTTCGAGCTCAGGGTTTCTGTATTTTGCCTGATGTCCAATCATTATCATATCCTGGTACAGACACCTCTCGCTAATCTGTCGCGGGCGATGCGACACATCAACGGTGTCTATACCCAGCGTTACAATCGGCGACGGAACACCGATGGGCAACTGTTTCGTGGACGCTATAAGAGCGTTCTCGTCCAGGAAGACAGTCATCTCCTGGAATTATTACGTTACATTCACAGAAACCCCGTCAGGGCGAATATGTGTAATGGTGTGGGAGATTATCTCTGGTCCAGCCATCGGGAGTATAGTAACTCTGCGAAAAAATGGGATTGGCTGCATAAGGAGTTTTTGCTTCGTATGTTCGATCAGGATCCACACAGGGCGAAAAAACAGTATAAAGACTTTGTACAATGCGAAGAATCCGCTGAATTCACCAATTTTTTCAGCAGAAAAAACTTAACTTCGTTTTTCGGCTCTCAAAATTTTATTGATTGGGTTAAATCCACATACCGACAACTACAGAATCATAAAGAAATACCTCAATCAAAGCACCTTACCCCGACGATAGACGATATTAAAAGGGCAGTATGTGAATACTATGAGATTGAGCAAAAACATTTAGAGCAGACAAAACGAGGACAGGTGAACGAGGCTCGAAATGTGGCTGTCTACCTTGCCAGGGAAAAATGCGGATTGAGTCTTGAAACGATAGGCCGTCAATTTGAGCTTCTGAAATACAGTTCGGTAAGCAGTATTGTTACAAGGACGGAGAAAAAACTTCTGGAAGACAAGCCATTACGAGATCGAATTGAAGAAATAAGTCAGAAGCTCAGCAAGAGTCAAGCAAAGACTTGACCCTTCTTACTTCTTTCAACATCCACGAAGACTGGAGAGAAGCGGATAATAACCGAAGCGAGTAATGGAATTGATCTGCAGGACTTTTAGGGGATCAACGCCGTCAGCAGCATTAAGATACCTGCCGCGGCGGCAATCAGGTCATTGAGAGCGAAAGAGATTTCCGGCAGGGTACGGTGCTCGCTGTAGCATCTGGCCTGCATGGTATCCACAAGCTCGTCCGCCCGCAGGAAAGCCCGACGAAACAGTGTGGTCGTGAACCTGATCATGCGGATCAGGTAATTTTGTCTTCGCTCCACGCCCCGAGCCCGCATGGCATCCCCTATTTCACCGGCCTCAAAGAGAATCAGGGGGAGAAAGCGCACGATCAGGCCCACCATTGTCGCCGTAGTTTCTCCATTCACAAAAGGAATTGGTTTTAAGGCCCAGATGAGGGTCGCGCGTATCTCCGCGGTACGGGTGGTGGAGATCAGCAACATACCCATGATTACAATCAGCAGTAATCTCCAACAGAATATCAGAGCGATTACAGCCTGGCTCCAGGTAATTTCCGGGATTAACTGCTGGTTAAGATGGACCGCCTTAATGATAAATAAAAAAAGAAGAAAGAACAGGAAATACCTGGTCTCACGGATAAGGCGATAAAGGCGCAAGTTGGTTGAATGGAACATAGAAATCACAACAACCGAAGTGATCGCTAAAAACAGGACATTGGCCCACAGACTGGTCATTCCCAGAACCATGAGCAATATTTGCTTGGTACGCGGGTCCAGCCGGTGCAGGTATGAATTACCCGGGGTGAAACCGACTGTCGCTAATTCACCCATGGCTGAATTCCTTTGCCAAATTGAACCGAGCAGGGTGGTCGAACCCCGAATCGTTCAATCCCCTGAATCACATTCTCCGGCAGCCCATCTTCGACTATCTGTCCTTTCTCCATCACAATCAACCTTTGGGCGACACTTATCACCTTTTCCAGGTCGTGAGTGGTTATGATTATCGTATGGCCCGCCTTATGAAGATCAATGATATGGGATAAGACAGTGCATGTGCCGGGATAATCCAGATTCGAAAACGGTTCGTCCATTAACAGCACCTGCGGTGCCATTGCCAGAACACCGGCTATGGCCAGACGACGCTTTTCGCCTCCGGAAAGATTGTGCGGCCGTTTGTCCTCAAACCCGGCAAGATTGACGTCGGCAAGGGACCGGGCCACGCGCCGGTCAATCTCATTGCGGGACAACCGCAGGTTTTCCGGGCCAAATGCTACATCGTCATAGACGGTATCCCCGACTATCTGGCTGTCGGCATCCTGGAAGACCATGCCGACCATTTGTCTGGCAGCCTGTGGATTCTTTTTGACCGAGATGCCGTTGACATGGACTTCACCGGACTCGGGAGAAAGAAGGCCGTTGAAATGGCGCAGCAGAGTCGTTTTTCCAGAGCCGTTTGCTCCGGCAATAACAGTAAATTCACCCTTACGCAAGGTAAGGGACACATTGTTGATAGCCAGGGTGCCATCGGAGAAGCGATGACAGAGTACGGACGTCTCAATGATGGCCATAGCTTTATTTTGCCGGATGCAGGTGGCCTGCTGAACCAGCTATAATCGGTCTCAGAGCTCTGGCGATGGGTATGGCTGCGGCGATCTTCAGGGCATCACCCAGAATAAAAGGTAACATACCAACGGCTATGGCCTTGGATGCGCTCATGCCTGTAACTATTTTGAGCCATGAGACGCCAAAGGTATAGATGATGATTGTGCCGACCAGCATGGCAAGGACATCGATAATGACCCTATCCCTGCCTCTTTCGCTTATTATACCGATGACATAAACCGCAGCGGCATAGCCCACCAGATAGCCTCCCGTCGGTCCGAAAAACTTACCAATCCCTCCGGTACCGCCTGCAAAAACCGGCAAACCGATAGCTCCTGCCAGCAGATATACCGCGACACTGGTAAATCCCCAGCGTCCGCCGAGCAGAAGGCCCGCCAGCATGACAAAAAGGTTTTGCATGACAATGGGAACTGGACCGATCGGAATGGCGATGTAGGAGCCCACAGCTATAAGGGTAGCCATGAGTGATGCATATACCATCGGTTTCAATTGTGCTGTTGATGAGTCCATCTTTATTGAATATCCTTTATTGGTAGAAACAATCGCCGTGTACTACCGTTTGGTGACTGCCGTCGTCCATTTGCAGAATTAAAGCACCGTCGCCATTTATGTCCATGGCAACTCCCTCGACTGTAGTTCTTAATGTAGAAATTCTGACGTGTTGGCCAATGGTGGAGTTACCGGCCTTCCAGTCCTCGATCACCGTAGCAGCATCAAAATTCTCAAGCCGCTTTTCGAAACGGTTCAGGAAATTTATCAGGATTTCTCTGCGCGGCACCTGCCTGCCCAGCAGTTCTCGCAAAGAAACTGCTGAAGGTTCTTCTTTTTTTGGATCATTGTTTACATTCAGACCGATGCCGATATTTAAGTGGCGGAGAAGATCGCCTTCACTTTCCATCTGGGAGAGAAACCCGCAAATTTTATGGGTGCCGACCAGGATATCGTTAGGCCACTTTAAAGACGCCGTAATACCATAGGAGCCTAGAAGTGCGGCCATCTCAACTGCGGCTGCCAGATTAACAAGACCGGCCAGCATTACAGGGACGATTGGGCGCAGAACAAGAGTAAAATACAACCCTCCATCGGCTGAAGCCCAGACTCTTTCCATGCGCCCGCGTCCCTGCGTCTGCCGTTCGGCTACAACGACGGTAAATTCAGGGCAGCCTTGCTGGGCCAGCTTGATAGCTTCATTCATGGTCGAAAGTATTTCCCCGAAATGATGAATTTGATCCTTGCGGTCACCAAATTCAAGGGGATTCAGACTGTCGGGGTCCGAACTCAAGAGATATCCTTTTGGCGAGGAGACAATAGGGATCCCGGACTTAACCATTCCCTGGATATGTTTCCAGACGGAGACCCTGCTGGTTCCCAGTTCTTCACTGATCCTTTCGCCGGAAAGGACATCATCAGCATCTCTGAGCAGATTATAAATTTTATCTTTTGGATTCATTTCGTTACCTTTATGTTGGAGAGGAGGTTAACGAAAATAGAAGTGGATGTCAATAATTTTCTGCCAGGTAGGGTCTGGTAAAGATGAGCATTTACGGAAGCTAAGGCTTCTCTACTCCAAATCCAGCAGCTCGAATGAAGTTAGTCACAGGCATATTTCGCTCCTCACTTCGCGAATTTCATCGAGGGATAGCCGGTTCCTTTCGTTTTCGCAGAAATTCCTTGTCCATTGTCATTGCGCATGTATTCATATGAGGGCAATGATGCGATCATGAAATCAATTGAATTTCTGAGTTGAGATGGTATAAGAAATTCATCAGGTGCACACTATGTTAAAAGGAAAGACGGTGTGAATCCGTCGCAAGCCAGTCATTGCTGTATACGAAGCCTGCAATAACTAAGTACAGAGTAGCCTGCTGTCTTAACTCTTGAGCATATCAAGATTCGTCACTGGAGGAAATCCGGGAAGGCGGTTATTTCGCAGAATAATTCGTAAGTCAGAAAGCCTGCCTGATATGGTGGCGTTGTTTCAGCCATCATCAGAGTTTACCTACTGGAGATTCTCTGTATCTGGGTATGCATTCCCTTATGCCCCTGTGGTTTTTACAGCGGGATGTTGGGTTGTATGCATATGATGTCGGATACGGAGAGTTGTCTCTTCCTGCCTGTTTTTCGTATCCAGACTTTATTTCACAGAGGTGTTATGCAGTGGATACGGAAAAGAATCAAAAACTTGGTCAGTATATTGGTCAGCTTATTCGTGGAGAAAACCTTTCAGAAGAGAGTGCCTACAACGCGTTTCGAATGGTGCTTGCCAACGAGGTTTCCGAGATGCATCAAGGGGCATTTCTCGCCGCTCTTACCGCAAAAGGTGAAACCGCAGAAGAGGTTGCCGGCGGCTGGAAGGCAGTATACGAGTTTGACACCGTAAAAGTGAATTTTGAAGGTTTGGCCGTTGTCGATAACTGCGGTACCGGCATGGACACCTTCAAGACATTTAACATCAGTACCGCTGCCTCGCTTGTGGCGGCTGCGGGAGGTGTCAAGATCGCCAGACATGGAGCTCGAGCTATCACTTCATCCTGCGGTACGGTTGATATGGTCGAACTGCTGGGAGTCGATGTGGAATGTGGTGTTGATCTGGTTAAAAAAAGTGTGACCGAGGCGGGGATCGGTCTTTTTAATGGCATGAGTTCCCAGGTCCATCCCCTGGCCCTTGGACGTATCCTTTCTCAAATCTGTTTTGGTTCTCCCCTCAATATTGCCGCCTCTCTTGCCCACCCAGGTCTTCCGAAATTTGCAGTTCGAGGAGTATATTCTCCAGCACTTTTGCAGCCGGTAGCAGAGGTTATGCAGGCCATTGGTTACAGTGACGCGATTATTATATATGGAGCAATAGACGGGAGTGACAAGGGCATGGATGAGGCTTCCGTCTGCGGCGAGACGGTTGGGGCCCGTTTAAGCGGGGGGAAGATTGAACCAATATCTTTTGTCCCGGAAGAAGTGGGTGTTTCTTTGCACGCACCCGAACTACTGATTTCAGAAAAGAATCGGGATATCGCTGCAAAAAATATGTGTGAACTCCTTGCCGGAAGAGGATCTACCGCACAAAATGATGCTGTGATTTTAAATAGCAGTTTGATTTTTTATGTTCAAAATCAAGTTTCCAGCATACAGGACGGAGTTGCCAGGGCTAGGGAAATCCTGCTGTCTGGCAGGGCCTTTGAGACGCTGGAGCAGTGGGTGTCGGTGCAGAATCGAGACGCAGATGCAGGACTTGCAAAACTAGCTGCCCTGACTTGCGGGTGACGCTAATGGTTGAGAAGGCTGCACAGCAAACAACGGAACTGCTCATCGTCAAAGTGGGCGACGATTACATTCGTTTTGCCGAAGGCGATTTCCGGCGATGCGGAATGAACAAAGCATCAGTATTCCCCCTTGCGGAGCTTGAAGAAGTGCAGGCAAAGTGCAGAAAAATGCTTATTAGCGTAAGCTTTGTTCGCTTAATGAAACTGACAATAATTGAAGAAACCTTTATGGAACTTTAGGTGTATGAATCTGACACTGGAGAAATGCGGATCTATGGCTCTGGGGGAAGTTGGGCTACCAGAGGCGCGGGAAGGTTATGTGCTTTTAAAAGTGCTCTGTTGTGGTGTGTGCAGGACAGATGCCAAGATGTGGCAACAGGGACACCGGGATCTTTTGCTGCCAAGGGTATTAGGTCATGAAATCGCCGGTGTTGATGAGAGTACAGGAAAAATCTATACGGTATGGCCAGGGCAGACCTGCGGCAACTGTTCCTATTGTGAGTCCGGGCGGGAAAACCTATGTGAGGAAATGAAAATCATCGGTTTCCACTCAGATGGCGGCTTTGCCAGCCATGTCCTGGTACCGCTAGACAGCCTGATTCCTGCCCCATCAGGTCTTACTCCTGAGTTGATAACCTTTGCTGAACCGGCTGGCTGCGTTATAAACGCTCTTTCCATGTTGCGGCCCATGTCAGGCGAGCGAGCCATAATCTATGGCGGTGGAGTGGTGGGGATGATTGCCGCTTTCATGCTAAAAAACAAGGGATGTACGGTGACTGTCATCGAACAGAGCCAGGAGAAAATTGCCAGGCTTGACAATCTTGCGCTCAAAAACAGTATAGAAATCTGTAAGGATACAGTGACTGCTGATTTTGACCTGGCCATGAACTGCTGTGCCAGTCATGTGGCCTTTAGTCTTTGCATTACCAAGCTGAGAAAGGGCGGACGTCTCGGCTTTTTCAGCGGTTTAAGCAAAAACCAGGAGATCGATACCAATCTTTTGAATTTGATACATTATAAGGAACTCATCCTATTGGGAAGTTATGGGCCGAAGAGAGCGGATATGGTCGAGGCTCTCAGGATTTGTGGTCAACTGCAGGATACATTTTCTTTGCTTATTGAGCGGGTTGTTTCCCTGGATGAGGTAGAGGCTTTACTGCCCTCTATCCTGGATGGAAAGCATCTGAAATGTATAGTCAAAATAGGTGGATCTGCTACAGCGCAGGTGATCCGGAGAGGTGCCGAAGGCAGTGCCGCTAATGGAGTACATCGGGGTATAAATGAATCATCGAAAATAACAGATATCCTGGACAGAATTGTGCCGACTTCATGCCATCTCAAAAATCAGGCACAGAAAAAGGTGGATCTAAAAACAAAACCCTTAGGCGCCCTTGGGCAGTTGGAAAAACTTGCCGTACAGCTCAGTTGTATTCAAAAGAACCTGAACCCTTCAATTGAAATAAAAAGACTCTTTGTCTTCGCAGGGGATCACGGAGTCGTGGAAGAAGGGGTTTCCGCCTATCCTGCAAAAGTAACAGTGCAAATGGTTGACAATTTTCTCAAGGGTGGCGCCGCCATTAATGTTTTTTGCAAGCAGTATACTATAGAACTTGCTGTGGTCGACATGGGAGTGAACGCCAGCTTTAGCGCACATCCCTTACTGATGGATAAAAAGGTTGCCCGCGGAACCAATAACTTTGCCATAACCACAGCCATGAGCCCTTCACAGGCTGTTCGTGCAATTGAAAATGGAATGGATTGTTTTTTAGAAAAACAAAAGAAACAACCTTGTGAACTTGTGGGGCTCGGCGAAATGGGTATTGGCAATACCAGCAGTGCCACAGCAGTAATATGTGCGGCAACAGGGAAGGGTGTTGAAGAAATTGTCGGTAGAGGTACCGGTGTTGACGATAGAGGACTGCTGAGGAAAAAAGAGGTGCTGGAGAAAGCTCTTGCTTTGCATAAGCCCAGAAGTACAGATGCGCTGGAACTGTTACAAGCAGTTGGTGGCTACGAATTAGGCGGGATATGTGGGGCTGTTCTTGCGGCTGCCTCAGAAGGCTGTTGCGTTGTACTTGATGGGATTATTTCCACTGCAGGAGGGCTCCTTGCTTATCTCATCTGTCCTGAGGTAAAAGATTATCTCGTGGCAGGACATAAGTCTGTTGAAGTTGGTCAAAAAGCGGCCCTTGATCTCATGGGTCTTGACCCTGTACTTGATCTGGATTTTCGTCTGGGAGAGGGAACAGGAGCAGCTATCACCATGAATCTTATCGAACTATCTTGTCGGATGATGAGGGACATGGCTTCCTTTGAAGAGGCCCGAGTGGATACAAGCCCTTTGTATGGGTGATAAGCAGCCGTTTTTTCGGCTTCCTGGCGAAATATTCTCCTGTTTTACGACCCCCACCCAAGTGAAGAGATGTCTTTTGGAAAAGTAAAAAAAAACCCGCAAACCGTTACCGGTTGCGGGTTGAAAAGACTTGAGTGGAAGTCTTTGTACTACATTATGGTGCCGAAGGCGAGACTCGAACTCGCACGACCGTGGGCCACTACCCCCTCAAGATAGCGTGTCTACCAGTTCCACCACTTCGGCACGATAATTATTGGGTCGGAGTATCCGTCTGTTCCCCAGCCTCACTGGGCGCATTACCTTCAGCGTCGGGCATGGGAATTTCCTTAATCTCCTGAGATTGTTGTTGCTCTTCGACAGTCTGTTCCTGTTGAAGTTCCTGCATTACCGAACCGGTGGAACGGTGTGCTGATATATAAGCCAATGACACTGAAGTGACCATAAATATGATTGCCACTCCAGTCGTAATTTTATTCAACAGGGGTATAGGACCTTCGCTTCCAAAGAGTGACTGGCTGGAACCCCCGAAGGATGCTCCAATGTCGGCACCTTTGCCGTGCTGCAGCAAAACAATGCCGACTAAAAGGAGGCATACGAGCACGTGCACTATTGTAAGAAGGGTATCCATCCTGTTGGGTTAATCCTCGATTTTATATAAAGTTTATGATTCTGCCGAAAGACTCGGCGTCAAGAGCAGCGCCGCCTACAAGAGCGCCATCTATATCCGGCTGGCTCATCAGTTCATCAACGTTAGCCGGCTTGACCGAGCCACCATACAATATTCTCAGCCGATCAGCAATATTTTTTTCATAGATTTTTTCAATTAGACGGCGAATTGAGAGATGCACTTCCTGAGCCTGTTCCTTGGTTGCGGTCTTACCAGTCCCGATGGCCCAGACAGGTTCATAGGCGATAACCATCTTTTCCATCTGCTGCGGTTCAACCCCTTGCAATCCTTGGCGCACCTGTGCTTCCAAGACCGCAAAAGTCTTGCCGTTCTCTTGCTCTTCCTCGGTTTCTCCGATACACAATATTGCCATTAAATCAAATGACAAGGCTCCCAGTACTCTTTTGTTGATAAGTGCATTGTCTTCATGGAATATCTGCCTTCTCTCAGAGTGTCCGATGATCGCGCTGCTCACCCCGCAGTCTTTCAACATCACGGGTGAGATTTCTCCGGTAAAGGCTCCTTTTTCTTCCCAGCAGACATTCTGGGAGGCGAGGATCACGTCAGTCCGGGAGAGTACTTCGGCAACCTCACGGAGAACGGTAAACGGTGGCGCGAGCAAAACTTCCCGGTCGGTAGTCTCAGGGCATTTTCGGGCTATATCGGCAGCAAGACTCCGGGCTTCTATCGCGGTGGTGTGCATCTTCCAGTTGCCTGCCATAAGCGATTTTCTCTTCATAATATGTCTCCGGATAGGGTTTGGTTACTTGTAGAGGTCATCACGAAGCTATGATCCCCGGAAGAATAAATCTTTGGGGCCAGAGAACGCTGTAATAAGATCGTCATCACTTCCTAGCGCTTGAGTATATCAACACCGGGAAGGGTTTTGCCTTCCATCAGCATCAGAAAAGCACCTCCGCCGGTGGACATGTAGGATATGTTGTGAGCTTCGCCTGACTTCTTGATGGCGGCATTGGAATCTCCGCCTCCGGTGATGGAGAGGGCTTGAGATGAAGCGACGGCCCGGCACATTGCCATGGTTCCCCGGGCGAAGGCGTCCATCTCAAAGGCACCCATGGGACCGTTCCAAACTATAGTTCCCGCGTCAGCCAAAGCCTCTTGGAACAAAAGGGTTGTTGCCGGACCTATGTCGAGAGCCATCCAATTTTCGGGGATATCCCGGAAGGTAACCGTTTTGGTGACCGCATCCGCTGCAAAAGAATCGGCAACGATAAAATCCACGGGAAAGTAAAGCTTGACCCCTTTTTCTTCGGCCTTTTCGATAAACTGTTTGGCCGCTGGAATCAGATCATCCTCGGTCTTCGAAGCTCCAACCTTTACACCCATGCTCTTCAGGAACGTGTTTGCCATGGCCCCGCCGATTATCATGCTGTTGACCTTGTCGAGCATGTTCTCGAGAGCGCCAAGTTTTGAGGAAACCTTGGCTCCGCCCACCAGGGCGACAAGAGGACGTATGGGATCATCCATGGATTTGTGGAAATATTCCATTTCAGTCTCAAGCAGGAAACCTGCTCCTCTGGTTTCGATCAGTTCGGCGACACCGACAACCGAGGCATGTGCTCTGTGTGATACCGCAAAGGCATCGTTAATGTAGATATCGGCCAGACGCGCGAGTTTTTTTGAAAACTCAGGATCGTTTTCAGTTTCTCCCTGGTGAAACCTGAGATTTTCAAGCAGAACGACATCTCCATTGCCCAGAGAGTTGACCAGAGCCTCAACCTCATCGCCAATACAGTCAGGGGCAAGCTTTACTTCCCGGTCAAGAAGTCTGCTCAAGTGGTCGGCAATCGGGGCGAGGCTGAATTTGTCGACGCGTTTGCCTTTGGGGCGCCCCATATGCGAGCAGAGAATCAGGCGTCCCTGGTGTTCAAGAATATGCTGAATAGTCGGCAGGGCTGTGCGAATACGGATATCGTCGGTGATACCAAGGTCATCATCCATGGGTACGTTGAAATCGACACGTACAAGAACTTTCTTTCCTGTAAGATCAATATCTTTTAGACTCATCATAGCTGTGCTCTCCCTTTGGCTTAGCGGTATCTTGTCGATGATTCTCACCTGTTGAATAAAGAAATTATATGTATTTCTTGAAAACTATGCCGTCATCAGGCGGATCTCTATAATAGCTTTTTCTCAGAGCCAATTCAAAGAATCCGATTTTGCGATACAATTCCTGCGCGGGGAGGTTGTTCCGGCGGACCTCCAGGAAAATCTCACTGCACCCCCGTTTGACTATTTGCCTGAACAGTTCCGCAAGCAAACGTGAGGCGGCCCCCGATCGTCTGTACCGAGGTATTACAGCGATCTTCAGGAGTTCTGCCTCCGGCGGACAGTATCTGGCACAACACCAGCCTGCTGCACAGGCGTCTGCTTCACTGCAGGCTATCAAGCTGATTCCGTTAAGCTGCTGAAGTTCTAATTCAATCTGTGAAGCGGGCCAGGCCGATGGCGCCGCTTGCTCGATTTCGGCAATAACGGCAACGTCTTCCCCGCCGGCTGGGCGAATGCGAAAGAGCAAGCTTAGACCATTGATCCGGCAATCTTAACAGTGAGGTCGCCCAGCATATTGGTATAGCTGCCCAGTTCATTGTCGTACCAGCCGTAAACGACGGCCTGGGTCACCGGTACCTGGAGAATCGGATTATCATCTTCTCTAAGCCTGCTGCCGGCCTGAGTCAACTTCAGGTTTACCTTGATGGTGGCGGTTCGGGTGTGAGTTTCGGTGCCTTCAATAACAGCAGCTGCCTCAGGGACACCGATGATATCAGAGGAGACATTCTGATTTTTACTGAACTGCAGATAATTGTTGTTTTTCGCGTACTCTTCGTAGATGGAGTTTATCTGGGCCCGGTTGAAGAGGCTCTCAATCTCATCCTGAAGATTGAGAACCAATACAATAAGAGAGCCGGTGGAGGTCGGGACACGAACCGACTCAGCAATGAAGCCGATGTTCTTCATCTCTGGAATAACCAGGGAGAGGGCTTTTGCGGCTCCAGTAGTTGTCAGGATGATATTGTTCAAAATGGAGCGGTTCTTGCGCTGATCAGTTGCGCCTGAACCCGGCAACCGGTCAAGAACCTGCTGACTGCCCGTTGCCGCATGAACGGTCACCATGGAGGCACTGAGGAAATTCTCTGCTCCGATGGACTCCATCAGGGGCTTGATCATATAGGAAAGACAGGTGGTGGTGCAGGATGCCGCGGAAATGAGAGAATGCTTTCCCGCCGAGTAGTCCTCGTCATTAATTCCCATAATGGTGGTAACGGCGTCCTCCGGCATCTCCAGACCCTTGGCCTTGATTTTGAACGGTGCGGAAAGCAGGACCTTTTCAGCACCGGCCTGCATGTGGCCGCGAAGTGAGCCTTTGGCATCATCGGCATCCGCGGTGGGGTCTTTGAAAACTCCGGTGGTGTCGACAACCAGTTGAACATTATTGGCTTGCCAGGGAATCTGACTGGGATTTCGTGCCTCACGCAGAATTTTTACGGGAACGCCATTTATTCGCATGGCTCCGGTATCGTTATCAAGTTCCTCGATGACTCTGCCGCCCTTATGGCCATGGAGATAGGTGGCAAGGCGACCATAGGAAGAATCCCTCTCGATCGCTGCCGCCAGATCTTCGAGATTCCTGCCGACTTCTCTGCCAATGTTGATCACCAGTTCCGGGAAATGTTTTCTGGAAACATGATGCCACAATGAGAGCTTTCCTATTCGGCCTAAACCATTTATTCCTAATTTCATGGCAATGATTCTCCTTTATGAGTTATACCGTTCTTGGACGACTGCCTCGGGGATTTGTGCAGACTTCCCTCGACTGGGATAGAGATATGATAATGCTGGAACAGCTTAAATTCTATCACCAGAAGTAGATGAGTGCAACCGAAATCCGGACAAACAGCAGGACTAATATGGCTTAAATTTCAGTAAGGTGGGAATGATTTATAAAAATAAACTTATCGCTGCAACATTGATTAAAAGATATAAGCGCTTTCTGGCCGATGTGGTTCTTGAGGATGGCCAAACCTCAACCGTTTATTGTCCAAATACAGGATCGATGCGGGGCTGTGCCGTGCCGGGAAGCAGGGTGTATCTCTCCCGCTCGGGAAACATCAAGAGAAAATATCCGCTTACTCTGGAGATGATACGAGTGGAAAAGACCTGGGTCGGGGTCAATACTGGATTGACCAATAGGATCGTGGTCGAGGCTCTGCAGAGGGGAGATATTGCCGAAATAAGCGAAATCGAAACCATTCAGAGAGAGGTCACGGTGTCTCCCGGCAGCAGACTGGATGTATTGGTGGTAAGTGGAGGCAGGAAGATTTTCATTGAAATCAAAAACTGCACCCTGGTAGAGAAGAGGGTCGCCATGTTTCCCGATGCCGTCACCGCCAGAGGCACCAGGCATCTCCTGGAACTTGCCAGGTTGTGCGAGCAGGGACATGAGGGAGTCATTTTTTTTCTTGTCCAGCGCGGCGATGCTGAAATATTTCGGCCGGCAGCCCATATTGACCCGCTTTATGCCGAGGTACTGCGGCAAGTGTGTGAAAGTGGCGTGAAGATACTGGTATATCAGGCGCAAGTTGAACCACGAGGCATCAGCGTTTTGAAATCGCTGCCATCGGATCTCTCCTGAAGAAAACTCAGTGGTCTGCGCTCAACTGTTCTGATATCTGGCTTTCACTTGCCGACTGCTCTCGAACCTATGTCAGTTCGTCGTGAGTGATCCGGCCGCCTACCATTGTGAGCATGGCCCTTCCCTGGAGGTCCCAGTCGAGGAATGGTGAATTTTTTGATTTTGAGACTATGGCATCCTGGCTGAAACGATAGCGTTTTTCCGGATCGATCACAACAAGGTCTGCGGGTTTGCCGAGGGCGAGAGAGCCTCCGGGGACGTTTAGAATTGCTGCGGGATTGACAGACATCAGTTCGATCATTTTGGCCGGAGTGAGTATTTTTTCTCTGACCAGAGCGAGTGTCAGCGGTAACGACGTTTCCAGGCCGATGATGCCGTTGGCGGCCCTGCTGAATTCCGTCTCTTTTTCCAGGATCGAATGTGGCGCATGGTCAGTGGCAATGGCATCGAGAGTGCCGTCGGCAAGGGCTCTGCGAATCTCCTCCCGATCCTGGGCGGAGCGCAGGGGCGGGTTCATTTTGGCGTTGGCATTATAGCCGATTACGGCTTCTTCCGTGAGGGTGAAATAATGAGGGGCGGTCTCGGCTGTTACCTTGACGCCTCTCTTTTTGGCCGCACGAATGAGAGCCACGGAATCGGCTGTGCTGACATGAGCGATATGGATTGGTACACCAGTCAGCTCGGACAGGGCGATCTCGCGGAACACCATGATGCTTTCGGCGGCGGCTGGAATCCCTTTGAGGCCGAGGCGGGTAGAAGTATCCCCTTCGTTCATGCAGCCATTCCGGCTGAGCGAGCTTTCTTCGGCATGGGAGATAACCACCATGTTATAACTGGTGGAATATTCCATGGCGCGGCGCATCAACTGGCTGTCCAGCACGGGCAGGCCATCATCGCTCACGGCCACGGCTCCGGCATCCTTCATCTCACCGTATACGGCCAGGCTTTTCCCTGCGCTACCCGAACTGATGGAACCGACCGGGTAAACCCGGGCGCTGCATCCTGCAGCCTTTTCCAGGATGAAACGGGTGACTGCGGCGCAATCATTGACGGGATCAGTGTTCGGCATACAGGCAACGGCGGTAAATCCGCCGGCTGCCGCTGACTGTGTGCCCGATTCGATTGTCTCTTTATACTCGGCGCCCGGTTCACGTAGATGGACATGCATATCAATCAAGCCGGGGGTAATCCACTTGCCCGTAACATCAAATATCAGGGCGTCCTCGGGTGTGGTCCTTTGCGGGGCCGTCACCACTCCATCGGTGACCCAGACCTCTGCGTTTTCCTGATCGATGCCGTTGGCCGGATCGATCAGACGGCCGTTGCGGAGAATTACGGTCTGCATTCTAATTTTCTCCATTATTGGTTTTGTCTCCGCCCATGACCAGATAGAGGAGAGCCATGCGTACCGCTACGCCATTGGTGACCTGATCCAGGATAACTGAATGAGGGCCGTCGGCTACATCGGGATTCATCTCGACTCCCCTGTTGATGGGACCGGGATGCATGATTATGGCGTCCTCTTTGGCGCTTTCCAGGAGCTTTTTGTTGATTCCGAAAAAGGAGGCATATTCCCGCAGAGTAGGGATTAATGGATCATTTTGCCGTTCGCGCTGAATTCGCAGAGCCATGACAACATCTGCATCCCTGACCGCTTGTGCGATGGTTGGGCTGACCTCGGCGCCTAATTTTTCGATACCCGGTGGGATAAAGGTGGCCGGTCCGGCAACAGATACCCGTGCCCCCAGCTTGGTGAAGCCGAGGATGTCTGAACGGGCGACCCTGCTGTGCGTTATATCGCCCAGTATGGCTATCTTCAGGCCTTCGATTCTTCCTTTGTGCTCCATCACCGTCAGCATGTCGAGCAATCCCTGGCTGGGGTGCTCATGGGTGCCGTCACCGGCATTAATTATGGAAGCCTTTATGTATTTGGCAAGTAGATGAGGCGCCCCGGAAAATTCATGACGCATGACAATGATGTCCGGGTTCATCGCCTCCAGGTTACGGGCGGTATCGATCAGCGTTTCACCTTTGGTGGCCGAACTGGTGGAGGCGGAGATGTTGAAGGTGTCCGCACTCATTCGCTTTGCCGCCACCTCAAAAGAAAGTCTGGTTCTGGTCGAGGGCTCAAAGAACAGGTTGATCACAGTTTTACCGCGCAGGGTCGGGACCTTTTTAATCGATCGGTTCGAAATCTCCTTAAAGGATCGGGCGGTTTGCAGGATGTGATGGATATCAGCCGCTGAAAACTGTTCAATCTCCAGGATATGTTTGTGCTTGAAGGTGTAAGGAGTATCCAATCAGGTCACCTGTAAAAAAAACCATTTTTCTTAGTGGATAATATCGCCGATACGGCCCCAGCGAATCGAAGTCAGTCTATCGAGAGAGAGCAGCGGTTCGCTGATGTCCCATGACCAGTAAATTATAAACGCTTTGCCGAGGATATCCTTTTGATCGACAAAACCCCAGAACCGGCTGTCATGGCTGTTATCTCTGTTGTCCCCCATCACAAACACCTTTCCCTCAGGGATGGTGATGGGAGAGAGATTATCTCGTGGATTACCTCTCATTATGGCCGGCGAGGTGAAATGGGCATGCGGATCTTCTATCTGCTCGTTATTGATATAGACCTGTTTGTTTCTGATCTCAAGAGTATCACCGGGCACTCCGATGACTCGTTTGATATAATCGATGGATCGGTCCTTGGGATATTTAAAAACAACTACATCGCCGTGCTGCGGATCTTTCAAGGGAATGAGAGTGGCACCGCTAAACGGCATTTTTACGCCGTATATGAACTTGCTTACCAGGAGATGATCACCTATCTGCAGAGTTGGCAGCATCGATCCGGAGGGAATTTTAAAGGCCTGGACGACAAAGGTACGGATAAACAAGGCCAGGAGAATGGCAATGATAAAAGCTTCGGCATATTCCCGCAGGGTAGATTTTTCTTTTGTCTGGCTGCTCAAGTTTTTCCTCCAGTGTGTCGATTCAGTGTATTATAAGATCAAAATCCCGACAAAGCTACTGCATTAGAAGCCGAATTACAAGCGAGATATACTATAAATGGCATAAAATCAGATAGATCCTAAGAGGAAAATGGTCAAAGCATAATTAATACAAGATGCAGAGTGAGGTAGTGGTGATTTTGCTACATATGGTATTAAATAGCAAAACCATACCCCTCTGGATTTGAATAAGCCCTTGTTAAAAGAAGAAAAAATGAAAAAAAATTTGTACTGTTTTCTTGACAAAAGTATTTTTTTATGTCCTTAATAGGCATCACTTTGGAATTTACACTACAGTACAGTGGGTGTACTGACCCTGTAGTTAAACCGATAACAGATTTTGGTGAGTAGACAGAGATCATGAAATTGCCGTTTGTCTCCAGAGAACAATTAGTCGTTGGAGTTGATATTGGTTCTCATTCCGTCAAGGTGTGTGAGTTGAAAAAGACGGATAACGGGTACCGAATCATTGCTTTAGGGAGTGCGATGCTTCCTGAGGATGTTGTTGATGACGGCACCCTCAATGAGCCTGAAGTAGTTGGTGCCGTAATTGCCGAGTTATTCAAAAATCTCAAGATAAAGAATAAGAAAGTCGGCTTTTCAATTTCCGGTTACTCCGTTATCGTCAAAAAAATTAATCTGGCGGTTATGGATGATGCGCAACTCGAAGAGTATATAATGGCCGAGGCCGAGCAATATATACCTTTCGATATCAGTGATGTATATCTGGACTATCAGGATTTGAAAACAAATACCGAGGATTCCGATAGAACCGATGTAATGCTTGTTGCCGCCAAAAAAGAAATAGTCGACGACTATCTCAATATGCTCAGAAACATCAATCTACAGCCTGCAATTGTGGATGTGGATGGTTTTGCTCTGGAAAATACCTACGAATCAAGCTATGAGAAATCCAACAATGTCGCCCTGGTAGATATTGGTGCCGCAAAAATGAATATCAACATCCTCTCGGAGGGTGTTTCTGTTGTGGCTAGAGACATCGTCGTCGGCAGCAGGCAATTGACCGAACAGATCCAGAATGCCTTTGATCTGGATTATGAAGAGGCCGAAGCTTTGAAACTTGGTCAGATTCCGGCGGAGGACAGGCAGGAAGAAATGGAGGAGATTTTTTCCTCAACCTGCACACAATGGGTCCTTGAGATAAAGAAGGCCATTGATCTTTACCACTCCAACAACCCGGATAAGCCCCTGACCAGGCTGATCCTCAGTGGTGGTGGTTCCAAAGTCGTGGGGCTGTCTGATTTTCTCGAAAGTGAAACGTCTATTCCTGTAGAAATTTTTAATCCTTTCAGCAATATGAGCTTTAATAAAAAGAAGATTGATGCTGAATATGTTGACAGTGTCGGTCCGGAAATGGCAATTGTTTCCGGTATAGCCATTCGACCTTCTGTCATATAACAATGGCCGTTAAGTATAGCGTGGTAGATAATTATGTTACGTATTAACCTCCTTCCCATCAGGCAGCTCAAGAAGAGAGCAAAAGCGCGCAACCAGATAATCGGTTTTGGAATGGTTTTTGGTGCCGTTCTTTTGGCTTTGGGTTTTATCGGTCTGTTGCAAGTCAACAGAATTGAAACTGTTCAAGCGGCTATTGCTGAGTTGCAGCAGGAGCAGAATAGACTCGCTCCAATCATTGCCGAAGTCGACAGACTCGAGAAACAAAAGAAAGATTTACAAAACAAGATCGACATTATCAAAAAGTTGCGTAGAGAGTCTTCTCTGACTGTTCATGTGATGGATGAAGTTGCAAAGATTATTGATAATGACAGAATGTGGCTAAAATCCTTTAGTCAGCAGGGCGGCTCACTGCAATTAAGTGGAATTGCACTGGATAATCAGACAGTAGCCCAGTTTATGGAAGCTCTGAAAGAGTCTCAGTTCATAATCAATGTGAATTTGAGCAGCTCTACTTTGAGTAAAGTTTCCAATAGGGACTTTAAAAGCTTTGCATTGTCATGCAGTGTGGGATTTCCTCAAGAACCCGCAAATGATGTTGCACAACAGTAATTCGACGATTTAATACGGATATGAACAAACTCAATACTGCCATAACAGATTTCCTTGATGAAAGGTACATTCCGCTTGAGCCGAAGTTTAAGATCATTACAGGTGTGGCGATACTTATCCTGCCGGTGGTAATTTTTTATTTCTTTTTCTTCAGTCCCAACAACGAGAAACTCGGCAACCTTGAAAGGAATAAGGTTTCAATCGAGCAAAAGCTGCAGCTTGTCAAGAAAAAAGCTCAGAATAGAGAAAGGCTGCAGAGAGAGGTGGATGAAACGCTGGTGGTTTTTGAGGAAACTTCAAAGTTGCTCCCCAAGGAGCAGGAGATACCTCAATTACTGAAAGATATCTCTGCTTTGGGAAGAAATGCCGGCCTTGATTTTCTTGCATTCAAGCCAGGCCAGGATAATCCTCAGGATTTTTATGCTGAAATTCCGGTCAACATAAATGTCAATGGGCCTTACCATAACCTTGGCTTTTTTCTCGATCAGGTAAGCAAGCTCGATAGAATTGTAACCGTCGATAATATCAAAATGGGTGGAGCAAAGAAAGAGCAGGGAGAGATGCTTCTTGCCTCAAGTTGCACCCTGATGACCTATAGATTCACTAACGTTGAACTACCCAAACCCAAAAAGAAGTAAGGCTGAGCAAATGACTGGTGTATTCCGAAAAATAAACAACAGATTAGGCTTTTTTGTTTCTTTCATATTCATTCTCACGTGGATTTCCTCGAGCAGTTTCGCTGTCCAAAACAGCCAAAAGGAAGACGGTGAACCAGTGGATATGCTGGATCTGAACTTCGAAATTACCCAAAGCGACTACGAGTATCAGATAGAGAAGCGACCGGATCCATTTGTTCCTTTTTACAGTGGAGAGACGTCTACCGGACCGAAGGCTGACCCCAATGAAATTCTGGAAGTCGAGAAACAGCTAACGGGAATGCAGCTTTTTGAACCCGGTCAACTGACTCTTGTAGCTCTTATGGAAAGGCACGGAGCATACTATGCCATGGTCGAAGACTTTAAGGGACAGGGCTATATGATAGAGGAAGGAACCAAAATAGGGAAAAGGGGAGTCGTCAAGGACATCCGGCGCAATAAGGTTCTTATTGAAGAAGTTGCTGTGACTCGATCAGGAAAAGAATTAAGAAATGAGATAGTCATGGCTTTAAGGAAAGAGGGAGAAGAGTAAACAATGTACAAAAGGCTTATAAAAACTCATTTGGCCGTTTTCTCCGCATTCTGTTTTTTGATCACTTTTCAGATAAACAGTGGAAATGCAGCAGATCAGCCGGAGCAGACAGGGGCGGAATTCATTTTAAGTGATGTTACGGCGGATAAAGAAAATGATTCCCTTACCATCACGCTGGTCGGAAGTTCAGCTCCAGCCTATACCTCACGTGAACTCTACGATCCATACCGTCTGGTAATTGATATTGCCGATGTTACCGTCGCAGAAAATCTGCGGCTGGATTCCCTGCTTCCTGAAAATAATTTCGTTACCCTGCAGACTGCGGTGGTGCGAGGACTCAAGCCGGAGATTACCCGCTTTATTTTCACTCTTCAAGATGGCTATCAACAGAAGGTAGAGCGGCAGGATACTGATCTCGTAATTCATATTCTTCCAGTCGATGCTGCTGCGACAGAAGAAGATTCTTCGCCTGAGGGCAAAATCAGTGCCAAGGAAGTAGCCGGTGCCGATAAATCAGCTGATACTGAAGCCGGAGCGAAAATCAGAGAGCTTATCGAGTCCTCCGTCAAAGCTGCTGATCCTGAAAAGGATATGTCACCAAAAGAGAAAGCCGCTCAAGATTTGGTAAACAGCTTCGACTTTTCCGGATACGAGCAGGAGCGCATCAGTATAGATTTTTATAAAATGGATCTGCATAATGTGTTCAGGCTGTTCCGTCAGGTCAGTGGGATGAATCTCATTGTCGATGAAGGTGTTTCCGGATCTCTGACGCTGGCACTCAATGATGTCCCCTGGGATTTTGCCCTGGATATAATTTTGAATCTCTCCGACCTTGAGAAAGAGGAAAAGTTCAATACCATCGTTGTGTATCCAAAAGACAAAGAATTTGAGTGGCCCAAGAGAGCCTCCGATAATCTTTCGTTCGAGGCCAATCTCGAAGTAGTACAGCAGGAATCCCTGATAATTGAACAATCAGCTAATCAGCCAAAAGAAATAATTGAAGCGAAAGAGCTGATGCGTAAGGCGAGAGCAGAAGAAAGAGAGAACAATTATGAGAATGCCGTGCAGCTTTATGAAGAGGCCGCAGAGTTGTGGCCGACAAACGTCAACCTGACCAACAGACTGGCTGGATTGTACCTGGTACGCCTTGGTATGAATGCCAAAGCCGTTTTCTATGCCAAGGAAAGCCTGAAGGTAGAACCCGATAATTATAAAGCTGCACTGTATGCGGCTATAGGCCAGGCTAACATGAATCAGACAGCTGAGGCTCTTGAGTATTTTAGCCGGAGTGTCAGCGGTGATCCACCTATGAAAGAAGCTCTGGCCAGTTTTGCCGCCTTTTCTGAGAGTAACGGCCGCCTTGAGGCAGCATTGAAGTTATTTGACAAATACCATGAGATCTATGGAGAAACCGTCAATACTATGGTGGCCAGGGCTCGTATTCTAGATAAATTGGGCATGGACGAAAAAGCTGCAGATCAATATCAAATGGTGCTCGCCTCGGGGTATCCATTACAGGTAGGTCTCAAAGAGTATATTCAAAGTCGGCTCTCTGAAGCAAGACGGTAAAGATACTGCTTCACCAGACTGCGGTATAAGTGAATACTGTTAATAACTCACGTTCAAGAGGTATTTCATGAAGTATATCAAGTTGTCCCTTCAGTTCAGCGGCCTTGTGCTGCTCATTGTGCTCCTTTCTTCCTGTGGTGGTAAAAAGGACAAGGCCGAAGAAAATGCCATGGACACAGCGTTGGCCGAAGAAATTGCGGAGAAGAGTGATACACCGACATTACCTGCACAGTATCAGGGGCCTGCCTATATGATCGGCGAGGAGATGCAGGTACCGGCTGTTGACGAAAGCGATGAAGTTAGCGTGAGGGTGGGTGCTACTATCCGATCAACCGGAGGACCCCAGCCACTGTGGGATATTCTCAAAAGACTGGCTGCCATGAAAAATATGAATGTTTCCTGGCAAAGCGATGTTGATCGCGATGTACTCGTGGACGTTGATATAGGTGCCGGTGACGATTATTTTAAAGCAATCGATAACCTGCTGCGTCAGGTGGACTATTATCACGAGATTGAAGACAATACTATCATAGTCAAATATAAAGAAACCCGGCAGTATCAGATCGGTATGCCCTACACCAAGCAACTCTACGAGACTGGTACTGGTGGAAATGTACTGGGAGGTGACGATCTATCTAAAAATATTGAAGGCACCATCCGACTGGATAGCAAAGGCAATGAGTTTAATATCTGGGAAAATATTGAAGAAAACCTCAATGCGATATTGGATGTCTGGACGACCGAAGCAGTGACGGAAGATATTGAAGCTATCGAAACGGCCGGAGCGCCTCAAAATGGGCAAGATGATGCGGATGTGTTAGCTGCCCAAGTGGATGTGGCTCCGACCAGGGTCAGGTCCGGGAACCAGAATCTCTACACTATTGATAAGAATGTCGGGGTGATTACCGTCACTGCTCCCCGACCGCTCCTGAACAAGATTGACAATTATATAACTACGCTGAAACGCCATCTCTACAAGCAAATCACTATAGAGGCAAAAATTATCGAGGTGGTTCTAAGAGATAATTCATCTATTGGTATCAATTGGAGTGAGGTGTTGAGTAATTTTGATATCAACGGTTTGATCGAATTCGGCTCACAGGCTCTGGGAGGACAGGTCTACCCTTATGTCTTTGCTGATGGGAATGGAAGAAACGACAATCCTTATCCTGGTTCTGGAGTTGATGGATACACGGACCGAACTTACGACCCGACGCGATTCGTCTCCAAGATTTCACTCGGTTCAAAAAGTTTTCGTGTCCTCCTCAATGCCCTTCAGGAAGAGGGTCAAACCAAGGTACTCTCTAATCCGAAAATCAGCGTGATGAACGGCCAGCCTGCTCTTATCACTGTTGGTAGAAACGTTACTTATATAGACAGCGTTGAAGCCGATGTTGATACCGAGACCAATCTGATAACGTACACTGTTAATACAGAAAGTATTCTCTCCGGTTTAGGTATGGCGATTACCGCAACAATCATTGAAGATGATGAAGTTATTATGAATCTGGTACCTGTAACTTCCGAACTGATGGAACCGATAGAATATAGACCATTCGGTAACCTAGGGGGCGAAGTCGGCCTGCCAATTGTAAATATTCGGGAAATGAGTACGACGGTGAAGGTTCGTAACGGTGAGATGCTTGTTATCGGCGGACTGATCAGCGACGATAAAGACGAAGTAGGCGAATTTCTACCGATCCTTGGCAAGATTCCCGGTCTTAGATACCTGTTCGGCTATGAAGAAAAACAGCATACCAAACGTGAGCTGATTATTTTACTTAAACCAGTCGTCATTTAAGCTGATAAAAATTGAATTTTTCAATCGTTACTATTTGCAGGGAGAAAAAAATGCAGAGGCTGAAATACTTATTACTCATTGTTTGCGCAATAATGATGACCGGCTGTGGACAAAATGTAAAAGAAACATTGAACGTACCCCAATCTCCGGGGGCGAATGCTCCAGGTTCCGGTAAATCAATCGTTATCCTGCCGTTTGCCGATTATACCTATGCGGATAATCTTGCTGCCGCCTTTCGTCGAAATCTACAGATTAACGAGGCGGTAACTGATAATCTCTCGGCTCAGGGTTTTGCAATGCCTGTATCTGAGGATGTATTTCAGTATCTGGTAAGTCAAAATGTTGTGCAGATCGCTGATTACCAAAAGAATTCCAATGTGTCTCTTACCAATGAGCTGGCTGGAGACTGGTCGGATACAATGAAGGATACAATACGTCATTATATGCGGCAACAGCAGGTTACCCAGAGAAGTCAGGTTGAGGATTCTCCCGGGACTCACGCATTGACAGCTCAGGAAGTTGCCAAAATGGGACGACGATTCCAGGCCGATTATGTCGTGCGAGGTCGTATTCTTGAATATAGAACACGCCAGGAAGCTACCTGGGAGCCATGGAAACGCGGTTTCTTCCCCGTTGTTGCCGGTGGAACATCACAGATTCTCTATGGTTTTGCCGGATCGGATACTTATGATACAGTTAACCAGATGATGGCAGGGGGGATGTTGGGATTAGGTATTGGTAGTCTTACCGACTGGCCGGTTGATGGTATGACAATTGATGGTGGTATCTCGGGCAACGAAATTGTCTGGGGCGGCGCCGGAGGAATACTTGGAAACCAGGCATCGAAAAGTGGCCGGGTCGATCAGGCCGTTGTGCAATTGAGGATGTGGGTACAGGAGGCCTCTTCCGGCCAGGTAGTCTGGACCAACAGAGCAATGGTTCGGGTGGCGCCTCAATCCATTTTTGCTGATGGTCAGTATGATGATCTTTTTAACACGGCCATCGAAAAAGGCGTCAGCGCACTTGTGGATAATTTTGTGACCTACGGTCTCTAAGGATTGCAGCGGACAGAAGCAAACTCTCTCCCTCAAATACAAAAAAGCTGAAGATCTTTTGATCTTCAGCTTTTTTTTTTGCCCTGATTTCTGTTGCTGCCTGCCGGAATAATAATTGGTTAATTCGACTTGCCCTCTTTCTCTTGCTTCTTCAGGGAGTTCTGGTAGAGGCCCATGAAATTAATGGGTTCCATGAGAAAAGGAACGAAACCACCGTCTACGGATACCTGGCTGGCAATTTGCCGGGTGAAAGGGAATAGCAATGTCGGACAATCCACGGCAAGGACCATTTTCAGATGCTCTTCCGGTATGTTTTTGAGCATAAAAACAGCGGCGTGTTCAAGTTCGAGTATAAAAAGGGTCTTTTCCAGTTCTTTATTGACGATTTTGGCGGTTATCTCAAGGCAAACTTCATAGTGGTCCTCGTTTACCTGTTTGTGGTTGAGCTGCAGGTTAACGTCGACCTCCGGTGCTTTTTCCGATTGGGTCATGTATATTTCCGGAGCATTTGGATTTTCAAAGGAAAGATCCTTGATATACATTTTCTGCATCCTGAACTCCGGTGATCCTTGTTTTTTTTCTTTATTATTTTCTGCCATCTCTACCTCATATCGTGTTGGATTAGTGTGTCGGATGAGTCCGTATACTGAATTAGAGCGATAATAAACGCATTGCCGCGACACTGCAAGGAATTAGCTTCACTTTATGCAGCAGTCCGGGTAAGACAACAAGGCGTAAATATTGCCATGATGGACCTGAAACGGCGATTCGCCGTACCGCATGTACTGCCAAAACCGCTTCAGATACTTCGCCTAATACGAGATTTCACATGATAAGCGATGAGCACATTCATTTTTGCGGTTCAGTATTCTAATTCTTATGGTCAGCGGACAATATTTTATGCAGATATTGTCCGGTAAACGATGATGCAACATCGCAAACCTGTTCCGGTGTGCCCTTGGCCACCACTTTCCCACCGCCGTCTCCCCCTTCCGGGCCGATGTCGATTATCCAGTCTGCCGTTTTTATAACATCAAGGTTATGTTCGATGACCACGACGCTGTTGCCCCGGGAAACCAGCCGGTCGAGCACCCGCAGGAGATGCTGAATATCTGCCGGATGAAGTCCTGTGGTCGGCTCATCGAGGATATAAAGAGACTGCCCCGTACTGCGCGTGGATAATTCGCGGGCAAGCTTGACCCGCTGGGCTTCACCACCGGAGAGAGTTACTGAGGATTGCCCTAAGGTGATATAGGATAACCCCACATCATACAGTGTCTGCAGCTTATTTTTTACAGGGGGAATATTTTCAAAAAAATGGAGTGCTTCTTCAACCGTCATGGAGAGTATTTCATGAATATTCTTTTCACGGTAACGGATCTCCAGGGTTTCCTGGTTATATCTCTTGCCGTTGCAGGTATCACAGACCACATAAATATCGGGCAGAAAATGCATGGCGATCTTGAGTAAACCCTCACCTTCACAGGCTTCGCAGCGGCCACCCTTGAGATTGAAGCTGAACCTGCCGGGTTTATATCCGCGGGCTCTGGATTCAGGTAGACGGGTAAACAGGTCCCGAATTGGCGTAAATACTCCTGTATAGGTAGCGGGATTCGAGCGGGGAGTTCTGCCGATAGGACTCTGGTCGATATCTATAATTTTGTCTATCGCCGCCAGCCCAGTGAGTGAGGTTCCATCAATTTCGATAGAAGAACGCTTCTGTCGAAAACCCTCCCTGGCAAGGTTATACAGAGTTTCAAGTACCAGTGAACTTTTTCCTGAACCCGAAACGCCGGTAACGCAAGTGAATACACCCAGCGGGATGGATAGATTCACGTTTTGCAGGTTATTCGCGGTGGCATTCTTGATATCAAGGTTGAATTTTTTCCCCTTCCTGACGGTCTTCCTCTTTGAGGGGATGGTGATGGCTTGCCGGCCGGAGAGATAGGCACCGGTTATCGAGGTTTCACTCTCAAGCAGTCCCTGGATTTTGCCATTATAGACGATGTCGCCGCCATGCACACCGGCGCCGGGCCCCATATCCAGAACATGGTCGGCGGCCAGGATTGTATCCGTATCGTGTTCGACCACGATGACGGTGTTTCCCAGATCGCGCAATTCCAGCAGCGTATTGATGAGTTTCTGATTATCCCTCTGATGCAGACCGATACTCGGTTCATCCAGGATATAGAGAACGCCGGCAAGCCGAGAGCCAATCTGCGAGGCCAGTCTGATTCTTTGAGCCTCTCCACCGGAAAGGGTACCCGAACGCCGATCCAGAGAGAGGTATCCTAAGCCGACGTCCTCCAAAAACGATAATCTGTCTACAATTTCCTTGAGAATGGGCTCACCGATTTTTCTTTCAACCTCACTAAAGGGGAGAGTCGGAATTTCACTAAACAGCATTTTGATGGAGAGCTGAGTTAATTCATAAATATTCCATTTACCGATTTTCACGGCCAGGGCTTCATCTTTGAGACGGGAGCCTTTGCAGGAGGGGCAGGTCTGTTCATTCATGAACTTGGTGAGTTCATCCCGTATCATGGGAGACTGGGTTTCATGAAACCTTCTGTCCAGCTGCGGAATGACACCTTCGAAAGTGCGCTCCGAGGTCATTATCCTGCTGCCTTTCTGGTAGTGAAAGTGAATCTCTTCATTACCGGAACCGTAGAGCAAGATATCCTGCTGTTTGGCGGTAAGTTTTTTAAATGGGGTTTTTAGGGAAAAATTATAGTGTTGTGCCACCGCCGCCAGCATCTGACCGGTATAGGTCGATTCATTGCGCCAGCCCCATGGTGCAATGGCTCCGTCGAGGATGCTTTTATCGGTGTCGGGGACGACCAGGGCAGGCGATAGAAACTGCTTGACCCCCAACCCGCCGCATTCTGCACAGGCGCCCTGGGGATTGTTGAAGGAAAAAAGCTGAGTCGTCAGCTTAGGCATGGAGATTCCGCATTTATGACAGGCGGCGTGTTCACTGAAAAGCTGTTCTTTTTCCGTATCGGTAAAGGCAACAAGGAGAAAACCTTCGGTAAGTGAAACCGCCGTGGCGATAGAATCACTCAGCCGGCGGCGAATGGATGGTTTGACCACCAGGCGGTCGATTACGATTTCTATGGTGTGGCGCTTGTTTTTGCCCAGCTGATCGACATCATCGGCGTGCATGACATCGCCGTTTATGCGGATCCGCACAAAACCCTCTTTGCGGATTCGGGCCAGAAGCTGTTCGTGCCGGCCCTTACGATCAGATACCATCGGTGCAAGAAGGAGGATTTTCGTGCCTTCCGAATAGGACATGATCGTGTTAACCATATCCTCTATTGACTGAGATCGAATCTCCTCGCCGCATTCCGGACAGGTCGGATGCCCGCAGCGGGCAAAAAGCAGACGGAAATGATCATAGATTTCGGTTACCGTCCCCACAGTGGAGCGCGGATTTTTACTGGTGGTCTTCTGCTCGATGGAAACAGCAGGAGAAAGACCTTCCAGTGAATCTACATCCGGCTTATCCATCTGGCCGAGAAACTGTCTGGCATAAGTGGAGAGTGACTCAACATATCTTCTCTGCCCCTCTGCATAGAGTGTATCAAAGGCAAGGGTTGATTTTCCTGAACCGGACAGGCCGGTGAAGACGATCAGGCGGTTTCTGGGCAGGTCGACATCTATATTTTTCAGGTTATGCATCCGCGCTCCGCGGATACTTAATGTTTGCGGTTCCATTATCTGAAGAACGAAAAAATTAGTGTTTTGGGGCAAGCAGATTGGCGTGATCAACCTTGATGCAGCGATCCATGACGACCTCTTTGCCGTGTTGCCAGGCTATCTCGGCAGCAGCATGGTTGCTGATTCCCAGCTGCATCCAGATAACCTTACAGTCGATTTGGATAGCCTGCTGCACAATAGGTCCAACATCTTCAGATTTGCGAAATATATCGACGATGTCAACATTGTCTTCGATAGAGAGAAGAGAAGGAAAGCAGGGTAGCCCCAGGATCCGGTCATGCCCGGGGTTTACCGGAAGGATGGTATAGCCGGCATCAATAAGGTAGCGTGCCACCATGTTGCTGGGTCGCTCTTCCTTGGGCGAAAGACCGACAATTGCTATTACCTTGGCTTCTGCGAGGAGATTACGTATCTTATTGAGGTCATTCAGGGCAATCATTTACATTCCAAGTCGGGTTCTGTCTGCATTGATGTTTCGTGGAGTGAAATAATCAAAAGCACAACCATTTATTACTCATTGTTCGGAACATATAATGCTAACCCCGGCGGTAATTGTCAAGATTGTGCTTGATTAGTTCCATCTAGTTCTGCTAATGTTTATGATTGTCTTTTCGTATTTTCGAACCGGCTTTGAAAAAAGGCTTTACTGATAACATGGGGTTAACGGATGAATTTTCAAGATATTATATTTGAACTCGGCACCTATTGGGCCAAACATGGATGTGTCATTCAGCAGCCGTATGACATGGAGGTTGGAGCCGGCACCTTTCATCCCGCCACCGTACTCAAGGCACTTGGTCCGGAGCCGTGGCGCTCGGCATATCCGCAGCCTTCGCGCCGCCCCACCGACGGCAGATACGGCGAGAACCCAAACAGGCTTCAGCATTATTATCAATACCAGGTTGTTATCAAGCCGTCTCCCTTGGATATCCAGGAGCTGTATCTGGGTAGTTTGAAACAGTTTGGTTTGAACCTGCTGGAACATGATATTCGCTTTGTTGAAGATGACTGGGAGTCACCGACCCTGGGAGCATCGGGACTGGGTTGGGAAGTGTGGCTCGATGGTATGGAAATAACCCAGTTTACCTATTTCCAGCAGGCCGGTTCGATAGAACTTCATCCGGTGACTGTTGAAATTACCTATGGCCTCGAAAGAATTGCCATGTATCTCCAAGGTGTCGAGAGTGTCTACGATATAGCCTGGAATGATGAAATCAGCTATGGCCAGATTTTTCATCAGGCGGAGGTTGAATTTTCCACATTTAATTTCGAAGAAGCGAATGTAGAAAAACTTATTCAATTCTTTGAAGCATATGAGGAAGAGGGGCTGCGAATAGTGGAAAAGGGTCTGGTTTTACCTGCATACGATTATTGCCTTAAATGCTCCCACACCTTCAATCTGCTTGACGCTCGCAAGGCTATCAGCGTTGCGGAGCGGACACGTTATATCGGCAGGATCAGAAATATCGCCCGAAAAGTAGCTGAGAGGTATGTCGCGCAGCGCCAGGAAATGGGACATCCATTGATGAAGAAATAAAAAGAACCTGAACCTCCCTGGTCAACTGTTGGCCAGCGCGGGAGGCCGGTTTCTCGAAGTCTGCGCTTATCGCGGTGCCATTAATCATTGAATAAGCGGCGGACTCCGCTAGGGGTGCAAAATACACTCATCCGCCTACTCTGGCGGCAATATTTTCTGCAAACAGCGTATTACTTACTCTCATTTTACACTCATCCGCCCCGCTGAAGTTCTTCGACGAAGACCTATTTCATGAGCTCCGTTTCTGATTTTGTTGTCATTCCCTTCTTCTGAAAAACACCCTGGCTGCCGGACTCCGAAAGCAACGACATAACGTAGAGCACCGTTACGAGAAGGACGCAGAATCCCAGGAATTTTACCGCTTCTGCAGGTTTTTTACAGAAGAAAATCAGAAGAACAATGGCAATGCCGATGGCCACGAAAATATTATTGGATAAAAATTGCAGAACCAGGGACCAGTATTTATCAAAGTCAAACATAACAGAACCTCTGTCCGGGGGGCTGGGGAGGCATCTTCATCTTTGTATAATTTCCCAAAGAATGTAGGCTATTATTGCAACAATTAATGTCCTGCGCAGGAAAATGTAAGGTGTTTCCTCATGGATTCTTTCCAGGGGAAAGGGCAGCTCGCCTTTCCAGTAATCGGAATATTTAATACCGAAGTGGTTGGTTTTCCCGCCTGCCTTGATTGAAAGGATTCCGTATTCAAAGAAAAGCGCTGATTGATAGATATGTATCTCCGCCTTCTCCATCTCGGCATAGGAGGTATACGTATCGTTATAAATCAAGCGATCATCAAGAACACGCAACGTGCATCGTTTTGCCCTGGTCCATTGCTTGCTTGAACCGGGCAGTTCGTCACTGTCGGGAATTATTTTACACGTGAATGATGGGCTGCTGTCTTGATCTCCCGGATCAGAAATGTCAGAGATATTCGTCATTGTATTTTCTACCAATCCGTTTTCAAATCTGTCTGATATTATTACTGGATATCTAATGTACAGCAAAACGGAGAGTATTCCCTCAAATTTTCCCCTAAGCTCTCATTATGATGGTTTTTCTAAAGATCAAGAAGCACTATACAAGATGTTGTATGAAAAGCCGAACAGAATACGTAACAATCTATTATCTTATTGTTATGCCTTTATTTTCTTGCATTTGGAGGGGAGATATGTAATGACAAATATATTCGGTTGGCTGAGTTGATGCATATCTCAGAAAGTTGTTTTTGCAAAGAACAAAAAGACGATTCCGGATATTCCGGGGAATACTTATTTCAGGCACGCTCCCAGTCCGTTGATATGCTTGAACTTGAGAGGAAAAGATGGGTTTTACACCTATAGTCGGTAAATCTATTAAAAAACAGCTCGAAGAGCGAGAAGCGCATATTTTATCCCGACATGCAACCCTGAATAAAAATACGAGAGGACGGCTGCATCCCGAAAAGAATCCCGCCGGTGATCTGCGCTTGCCTTTCCAAAGAGACAGAGACAGGATAACGCACTCCAAGACTTTCCGTAGGTTAAAGCATAAGACCCAGGTCTTTCTGGCGCCCACGGGTGATCATTATCGCACCAGGCTTACGCATGTGCTTGAGGTTTCGCAAATCGCCAGAACCATTGCTTTTGCGTTGTGCCTCAATGAAGCCCTGACCGAGGCCATTGCCCTGGCCCATGATCTCGGTCATACCCCATTCGGTCATGCGGGTGAGGCGACTTTAAACGAGCTGCATCCAGGGGGATTCAGGCACTATGTTCATAGCTTGAGAGTGGTTGATTTTCTGGAAAACGATGGAGCAGGGCTCAATCTCACCTTTGAAGTGCGCAACGGTATAGTGCGTCACTCAAAAGGGCGAAACGACATATTGCCAAACGGAGCTTCTGAGCTGGCTTTGACCCTGGAGGGGCAGGTTGTCAGGCTTGCCGATATCATCGCCTACGTCAACCATGATATGGATGATGCATTGCGGGCCGGGATTCTCAAATCCTCGAGTTTGCCGACCAATATAAGCCGGGTAATCGGTGAAAAGCATTCGCAGAGGATATCGGCAATGGTCCGGGACCTCATTGTTGAAACCCTGACCATCGATGACGGCAAGCTGCATGTCAGTGAGGAAATGCTCGAGGCTATCACTAATCTGCGCACTTTCCTCTATGAAAATGTCTACAGGTATCATCGAGTTCATAATGAATTTGAAAAAGCTCAACGTATAATTCGTGAACTCTACCGCTATTGTTTTGATAACGGCCTGGTCAAACGACGGGGAAACAGTTGGAAGAAGGTTGTGAAAAGGGATGAATGGCCTGATGATAAAACAGCAAACAGGAGAGTGTGTGATTTCATTGCCGGAATGACGGACAGATACGCGCTGGAACTCTATGAACACCTCTTTATGCCCAAACCGTGGACGGTGCGATAAAAGCCAATATCCGACTCATGGCTCTGTTGGTTTCCGGGTTGTGGAAAATCCAGTTCAGCTGGATTAGATGACGAGACAACATAAAAAGATTGAATTTCGAAAGCTTCAAAGTTACTGTCTACAGTTTCTTTCCCGCAATTTCTGAAGGTGCAGCAGAGCAGATAAGTGTTTCTTATTCGTTCATCAAGCACCTGCTAAAAACCCGCAGCGAGGAAAGATCTGGAAATTAAAACGATTTAATAGGAAAACGACACTGCCGCAGTGAGTCTATTTGATATGGTGTTACTTCAAGGCAGGAAAATTTTACAACATTCATCATTTTCTGATTATGGATAAGAAGCTGTTAAGTAAAGCGTATGAATTTGCCGAAGTAGAGAGCAAATGGCTGCAGTACTGGTCTGCACATGACTGTTTTCAGGCGACTATGGAGGAGGGCAGGCCCTCGTTTTCCATTGTCATTCCCCCGCCCAACGTTACAGGGGTGCTGCATGTCGGCCATGCCCTCAACAATACCATGCAGGATGTCTTGACCCGTTATCACAGGATGCGTGGTGACAATACCCTCTGGGTACCGGGAACCGATCATGCCGGCATCGCCACTCAGAACGTGGTTGAGCGACAGCTGGCCTCAGAGGGAAAAGACCGACATGATCTGGGCCGCGACAAGTTCATCGAAAAGGTCTGGGAGTGGCGCGAGGAAAAAGGCGGCACCATTATCAATCAACTGAAAAGACTCGGCAGCTCCTGCGACTGGTCGCGTGAGCGTTTCACTATGGATGAGGGGCTTTCCGCCGCTGTTCGTGAGGTCTTTGTCCGCCTTTACAAGGAAGGTCTGATATACAAAGGGGACTATATCGTCAACTGGTGTCCGCGCTGCCGTACCGCGCTCTCCGATGACGAGGTCGAACATGAGGACACCAGGGGAAAACTCTATCATATCAGATATCCCTATGCTGATGGATCAGGCCATGTGGTGATTGCCACCACCAGACCGGAAACTATGCTTGGCGATACCGGTGTCGCTGTTCATCCCGATGATGAGCGCTACAGCCATCTCGGCAATGTCGGCATCCGTCTGCCCCTGACAAACCGCATCGTTCCCGTGGTTTTCGACAACCATGTCCAGCGCGAATTCGGTACCGGGGCTCTGAAGGTCACCCCGTCTCATGACCGTGACGACTACGAGATAGGCAGAAGACACTCGCTGGATCTGCTCAAGGTCATTGATGATAAGGGAATCATGAATGAAGCGGCGGGAAAATATGCCGGGCTGGACCGGTTCGAGTGCCGCAAAAGCATAGTGGCCGACCTTGAGGAGCTTGGTTTTCTCGAAAAAATCGAAGAATATGACCATGCGGTGGGCCATTGTTATAGATGCAAAACCGTGGTGGAGCCGACAACCTCCCTGCAATGGTTCGTCTCGGTCAGGCCTCTGGCCGACAAGGCCGTGGCCGCCGTCCGGGAAGAACGTATCCGGATTTATCCCAAAACCTGGTATAATACCTTTTACAGCTGGATGGACAATATCCGCGACTGGTGTATTTCCCGGCAGATCTGGTGGGGACATCGGATACCAGCCTGGACCTGCGAGGATTGCGGTGAGATTGTGGTGGAAACCTTTGACCCGGAATCCTGCCCCAAGTGCGGCTCCAGTAAGCTGGTGCGCGAAACCGATGTGCTGGACACCTGGTTTTCTTCAGCGCTCTGGCCCTTTTCCACTCTGGGCTGGCCGGAAAATACCAGAGAGCTTGCCACTTTTTATCCAACCTCCGTACTGATCACCAGTTTTGACATTCTCTTCTTCTGGGTGGCGCGCATGATGATGATGGGGCTTCATTTTATGGATGAAGTTCCCTTCAGGGATGTCTATCTTCATGCCCTTGTCCGTGATAAAAACGGCAAGAAAATGTCTAAATCAACTGGAAATGTTATTGATCCACTGGAAGTCATGGAGAAATATGGGACCGATGCCATGCGTTTCACCCTGATCGCCTTTGCTGCCCAGGGACGTGAGATCAAGCTCGATGAGGATCGAATCGAGGGATACCGCCATTTTATCAATAAAATGTGGAATGCCGCCCGCTTCGCTCTGATGCATCTGGAGGAAAGCGATGATGCCGCAAAGGACATAGTCGAAAGAACCGACGAGCTTCCACTGGCGCATCAGTGGATATTGAGCCGAACCGCGGCAACCGTTGAGGAAGTGCGCCGGGGACTCGATGAGTATCATTTCAATGACGTGGCCATGGCTAATTATCAGTTTATCTGGCATGAGTTCTGTGACTGGTATCTGGAATGGATCAAGGCCGATTTGTTCAGCAGTGACAAGACGGCCGGCCGGCAGGCCAGGAGTGTTCTCCTGGTTGTTCTGGAGACGATTCTTAAGCTGATGCACCCGATAACGCCATTTGTCACCGAGGAAATCTGGAGTGTTTTGCCGGGAGAGCGAGGCCCCCTGATGACCAGCGAGTTTCCCGAAGTTCAGCAGAACTGGAAAAACCCTGCGGCGGAAGAGGATATGGCTTTGCTTATGGCGATTATAACGGGTATACGCAATATCCGTTCGGAGTCAGATGTCCACCCTTCGGCTACTATTGATGCCTATGTTATTTGCCCGGATAGGAAAAAGGCGGATTTTCTCGCCTCGTTCGAGAAAACAATCACCGATATGACCAGGCTCAGCGGGTTTCGTGTTCAGCAGCACGGCGACAAACCGACCGATGCCGCAACCTATATCTATAATGAAATAGAGATATTCGTTCCTCTCGAAGGATTGGTCGATGTTGACAATGAACAGGCCAAACTCTCCCGTGAAAGGGGCAAGGTTGAGGCAAAACTCAAACAGGTCAACGGTAAGCTGCACAATGACAAATTTCTGGCCAATGCACCTGAGCAGGTAGTGAATAAGGAAAAGGCAAAAAAACAGGATCTGGATGCCAAGCTGGAAAAAATAGCCGAAGCCGAGAAAAGGTTGAGGAACATTGCATCCAGATAATGATCCACGCCATCGAAAGGGATACGGATACAACCAACCAGCCCAGCTGAACTGGACTCTTTACAGTACCCGCTTGAGGGGTATAAGAACCTTTAGGCAGATTATTTTTTTTTGCAAAAAAAACAAAGAAAAATCTGTAAGGTACTAAACATTTATGGATAAAAATAGCATACGGGAATCCATTTGCTCCTTTCTTCGGGAGGATGTCGGCAGGGGCGATCTTACCAGTGAGTCGATATTCTCCCCTGAGGATAAAGGCAGGGCAAACCTGGTGGCACGACAGTTTTTTATAACAGCAGGTGTTTCCACTGTCGCAGCTGAAGTTTTTCGGATCCAGAATTCGGACATTCTGATGAGCAATGGTGTCGAGGACGGCACCCTGGTGCAGCCGGGTGATGTCATTCTCACTGTGGAAGGTCCGGTCGTCGATATGCTCAAGGCTGAGCGTCTTGCCCTCAACCTGCTGCAGAGAATGTGCGGAATAGCGACACTTACCAGGGAATTTGTCGACAGGGTAAAAGGATATCCGGTTCGTGTTACCGATACCAGAAAAACCACTCCCGGCCTGAGAATGTTCGAAAAGTATGCAGTCAGGGTCGGGGGCGGCTTTAATCACCGTTATAATTTAACTGACGGGGTTCTTATCAAGGACAACCATATTGCTGCCTGCGGCTCGATCTCGACTGCCGTGGCGAAGGTTCGGCAACAGGTTCCTCATACGATCCGTATCGAGGTTGAAACCGATACATTGGAGCAGGTCGAGGAATGTTTGCAGTGCGGTGTCGATATTATTATGTTGGACAACATGGATGTAACCGCCATGGCCGCTGCGGTAAGCATTGTTAACGGCAGAGCCCTGGTTGAGGCCTCTGGGGGAGTCAACCTTGAACACATTGAAAATATAGCGAAAACAGGTGTTGATATCATTTCCGTCGGCGCCTTGACCCATTCGGCTCCGGCCTGCGACATCGGTATGGATTGGTTATTGTAGCCGATGATGGCAGGAGCATTGCATAGGCAGTCTTCTTGGTGGTAGAATTAGCTTGATTAATGAAGGAGAAATGTGCCATACTTGCAGTATTAGTTACCCCTCGGGGTACTTGTAAAGAACCCGGCTTTGCCGGGTTGGTAGCATGCGGAATCATTTCCGCGGACAATTTACAAATATCGATCTTTTTGAAGGAATAACTCTATGCGTTGTCCTAAATGCGGGTTTATCTCGTTTGACCATGTAGAAGCCTGCCTGAAATGCAGTAAAGATATCACGAAGTTCGCATCTGATCTGGAGGGCACTACGTATAACGTCAAGCCTCCCTCTTTTCTAAAGTTTCAGAAAGGCGGAGGCCGCGCCCAAACAGAGCGATCCGGGATTTCTTTTGATGCAGAGGACGAATACGATGTGGTAGATCCCGACCTCAATGTTCTCGTTGAAGAAGATGAAGATAATGAAATTGCCTTTAACGGCGGACTGGATTTTGACGATTTAGCTGAAGAGGAAAACTTCGAAATTGCCCTCGGCGATGACGACAGCGATGATGAGGGTATAGACCTCGGCCAGTTTGAGGATGCCTTCGCAGAAGAGGAACCTGATATAGGAGGGCATAATACTCTCTCCATGGATCTTCCGGATGAACTGAACGACATTTCTGATTTGTCTGCTCCTTCCACAAAGGATGTAGGGAAACAGAGAAAAAATCCGGGCAATCACAGTGGTGGCGATGACTTTGATGACTTCAGTCTCGATCTCGACATAGGCGAGCTCGATGACGATGAATTCAGTCTGACTTCAAGCGAAGATGCGGATCAAACAGAAAGTGACGGCCTCGAAAACCTGTCTTTCGATGATTTGGGGCTTTCAGAAGCCGAGGAAGTCCCGGCACCACCGACCAAAAAGGAACATGGCGAGATGGATATGGATGCCGATCTCGATTTTGATCTTGATCTGGGCGGTATTTCTCTTGATAAAGATGAATAAAAAAGAGGAAGATACCCTGATAAAGATATTGACATGATGCCATATCTTGTGTAAAAAAGCGACTTCAAATGAGGTGCCGGGATAGCTCAGTCGGTAGAGCAACGGACTGAAAATCCGTGTGTCCCTGGTTCGATTCCTGGTCCCGGCACCAATAGATTTCAAGCACTTATGGCTTTAATAGTCATAAGTGCTTTTTTCGTTTTAGCAGGTTTTGCCAAATTTTTGCCAAATCAGCATCTCCCCACAGCTAACCACAGTTACCAATCATGGTTGAATGGAGGTTGCTCAATTCGCCTCCATCTCTATTGTTAACCGCAATTTTGATTAACTTCGCGTATACCCTTACAATCATATCGGTGTCCCGGTGGCCCATAACATGAGCGATCCATAACGGATTTTCGCCAAGGCTTAATGCCGTTGTGGCAAAGCTATGACGAGTTTGCACCATTGGCCTATAGGAGATACCGGCCGCTATCAGTGGAGGTTGCCATACTCTAGTGCTTAAATCCGCATGATTAATTCGGCATCCATTTTCTGTGCAGAATAGGTACTCGGCCTTTAATTGCTTGCATATTGCCAACTGCGTCTCTAAGACAGATTTCATAGCGGGTAACAGTTGGATCTCCCTGCGGCTAAATCTATTTTTCGTCTTTCCTTCAATCCGCTGCCCATCTAGGCCAAGCGTCATTGCTCTACTGATTGTTAGACAGCCTTTTGATGGATCAATGTCGCCTGGTTTCAAGGCAAATTGTTCCCCCTGGCGCAAACCAGAGCAAAATGCGAACTGGAAATAGGGCTTCCAGTGTCTTGGTAGAGCAGTGATTATTCTTTGCTGTTCAATCCAGGCCTGAAATAAAGTTATTTCATGATATCAAGCCATACAAAGGCAAATACGGACACCAAGTCAGTAAAGACTTTGCCAAATACCGTAAATCTCTAGGTATTCTCGGTGCCGGTCAAACCTACCATGGTATAAGGCATGCTTTTATTTTCAAAAATGTGGTCCTGTGGAATCCCTGAAGCACATACTGCCGCTATCGCCGGTCATCAGCATGGCAAATCAGAATCTTATCTCAGGTATTCGAAGAAAAACGATCTCGGACCGCTCAGTAAGGCAATCGAGGCAATTGACTATGGAGATATAAAACTACCGGACTGGATTGCCAGAAAGTGATATGACCTCATTCAGTATTGGATGCAGGGGTACTTTCGCTCGTTCATTGATTTTTCGCTTTTATATCAAGTGCTTATTTTTCTTGTCTCGTCTTACTGTATATAAAACAGGAAATGAATATGTGTGGAAAATCAGATCCGAACTGGTACAGAGGGTGATAGTGACCTCAGATATTCAGTAGAAATCTTCTATTGAAGCAGGTGGGTAGACTACTCACCTTCGTATTGGCAATGTCAAGCTTGGTTATAATTGAATGAAGTTAGCTGATATTTGGTAATCTTTAGTTTCCAGTTGCTCCATTTTTGCGCA
Organism: Desulfopila inferna; assembly: GCF_016919005.1. Lineage (NCBI taxonomy): Bacteria > Pseudomonadati > Thermodesulfobacteriota > Desulfobulbia > Desulfobulbales > Desulfocapsaceae > Desulfopila > Desulfopila inferna. The sequence goes on along the minus strand of NZ_JAFFQE010000008.1, from coordinate 194,528 downwards.
CTTCTCTATGTTTTGTCGAGTCTACCCTATTCTGGATAGTATTAACTTGCGATTTTACTTAAATGGTTAAGGTTGCCACCATCAATCTTTGATTGATGTAGTGTATTCGGATCCCCCATTAGACCAGCCATGCCGGCCGTAGGCGGGGTCGGTAAAAAGATCAACCCACATCGGGCATCATCTTCTGTCTCTCAAATCGAATGCTTAGCCATCCTGCCGGGCCGTCTCACTCTCCCAAAATACCGGTCTGATCTTCCAGAATCCGTTTTGGGCATGGAATATTTTAGCATTGACAAGTCCTTAACAAGGGGTTGCCGTAGCCGATGAAAATTGCCGGCAGTTTTTTCCGTTCCGTAACTGCCATTCGATTACTCCAATAATTTCACGTCTCACTATAGACAGAAACTGTCCGGACGGGTAGGTAAGGGCCATGAACGCCTAGCCGATGTTTGTTGACACGGAAAATAATCTTGACGAGTTTCCTCTTTTTGGGTAAGTAATATTTACTCTATTGTTTATATATATATATATTATTCGTCATTTTGTCCAGTATATGCATGTTATAGCTATCATATTTTAGAACATTAATGGTAAATAAAATTTACAATAAATGCAAAAGTCACTCGCCAACAGTCCGCCGGGCAAATTAAAGATCATCGATGCGCTACGAACCCTTCTGGAGGAACAGACCTTCGAATCCCTCACTATCTCAGACATCGCATTCTCCGCTGGCGTCACCGAAGGACTGATCTACAAGTACTTCAATGGCAAGCGCGATATCCTGCACCACGTCCTCAAGCAGCACTACGATCATTTTTTGGTTCAGATAGACCGCGACCTGCAAGGGATCGACGGAGCCCTGAACAAACTGAGGAAAATCATCTGGTCCTCCATCGAACGCTATGCAAATCACCGGGTCTTTGCCAGGATAATCCTGTTGGAGGTCCGGAATTCGGAAGAATATTTCCACAGTGAGGCTTATGAGCTGGTAAGGCAGTTCAACCGGATACTTCTTGATATAATCAAAGAAGGCATAGCTAACGGTGAAATTCGAGACACTCTACCCCCGGCCTACATCCGCAATGCCATTTTCGGCACCATAGAGCATTCGTGCCTGAATCGTGCCATTTTTAATGAACCAGTTTCGACAAATGAGACTGCCAGGATCATAACGGAGCTACTTTTGAACGGGATCAAACGATAATTTCACGAAAACGGCAATTTTAAAACCCGGTGTCTGGCCGCTGGTGTCAACAGTTGTGGACATCGAATACACAAGAGAGGATAGAACCATGAAAGAAGTCGTTATTGTATCCGGATGCCGGACGGCTATCGGCGCATTCGGCGGTACCCTCCGCGGCCTGAACGGCGCCATCCTGGCGAGCATTACGATGAAAGAAGCCATCCGGCGGGCCAGGATCGATCCGGTTATGATTGACGATATCCGCTACGGCTGTTGCATGGAATCAGCCGACACCCTGAATGTGACCCGGGTCGGCTCGCTGCTCGCCGGTATTCCGGAAACCGTTACCGCCGTAACCATTAATCGGGTCTGCATCTCGGGTATGGAGGCCGCTATTTCGGGTATGGCCATGATTCAGGCCGGCATGGCCGACATCATCCTGGCCGGTGGAACCGAGCACATGTCAAGCGTTCCCTATTCGGTTCCTGGAGCACGATGGGGTTGCCGACTGCAGGACCAGACTTTTGTCGATAATCTGATCCATACCCTCCATTGCGGCTCGCACATCATTCCGCACCCTGAAGATGGCCCGGTCGATGCCACCCGGCCGCCACTCAGCATGTTCGTCGGCAAACCCTATATAATGGGACAGACGGCGGAATTCATTGCCCAACATATGGATATTTCCAGGGAAGAGATGGATGAGGTTGCCCTGCGAAGCCACAACGAGTCGGAACGCGCCACCCTGGACGGTTCCTTTGCCGAAGAAATTGTGCCGGTTGAGGTTCCCCAGAAAAAGAAAAGCCCTCTCATTTTTACTAAGGATGAGCATTTCAGACCAGGCATGACCATGGATATGCTTCGCGACCTGCCACCAGCATTTATCCCCCAAATTGGTAAGGTCACCGCCGGCAACTCCAGCGGCATCAACGACGGATCCACAGGCATGGTCATCATGTCCGCCGACAAGGCCAAGGAACTGGGCCTGCAACCTTTGGCCAGGATCAGGGCCGTCGCCAGGGGGGCGTGTCATCCCTCAGTTATGGGCCTGTCACCGGTCCCTGCCGTCCGCAATCTGCTCAAGTCCTCGAACCTCACCATAAAGGATTTTGATCTCATCGAGGTCAACGAGGCCTTTGCCGCCCAATACCTGGGTTGTGAAAAGGAGCTGAACCTTAATCGGGAAATCACCAACGTCAACGGCTCGGGCATTGGGCTGGGACACCCAGTGGGCTCGACTGGTGCCAGGTTGATGGTAACGTTGACGTATGCGCTGAAAAAACGCGGCAAATCTCTTGGGTTGGCCACTCTCTGTGGCGGTGGCGGAGTATCCATGGCCTGCGCCATCGAAATGATTTAGGCATCGATTCTCGTGTGGGATCGGCATCTTGTCCGGGAATCCCCGGACAAACAATTTCTCTTTGTGGAGGGCTACACCATGATCCATGATATACTCTCGGAACAGGAAAAACTTCGATACAGCACTATCAGCCAGGAAAATATCGATTTCCTCATGAATCGGAACAACCGGATCAACAGGTGGGTCATCGCCGATATGATCCGGCGGACCCGGTATCATTATCCCGACAAGAAAGCCCTAGTGTTCAACGACATCAGTCTGACTTACAGCCAGCTGGAAGATCAGTGCAACCAGGTGGCCAACGCCCTCACCGGACTGGGAGTGAAAAAATATGATCGAGTAGCCATCCTGGCTCATAATACCCACCATCATGTCCTGACATGGCTGGGTTGTGCCAAGATCGGGGCAATCTATCTGGCCGTCAATTACCTGTTAAGAGACGATGACATTGCTTTTTGCATCAACCACTCGGAGAGCACCGTTTTCATTATTGAGGACAGCCTTTATGACAACGTAAAGGGGGTGTTGAACAAAATGCCACAGGTAAAGCATCTGATCTGGTCCGATCAAGGGGCCGGGCAGCCTGCACCCGAAGGCTTTGTCGATTTCAACGCCTGGTATTCTCAAGCGCCGGAAACAGAGCCCGATGTTATTCTGCGGATCGAGGATCCGGTCCAGATGACCTACACCAGTGGCACCGAATCCTTGCCAAAGGGGGTGATCATCAGCAACCAGGCCTTGATCGCTGAATACATGGGCTGCATTATTGATGGCAAGTATGACCATACAGATATCAATATCAACGCCCTGCCCATCTACCATTGCGCGCAGCGGGACGTATTTATGAATCCGGTATTCTGGCTCGGCGGCACCAACATTCTCATGAGCCCGGATATTGGCAAGATACTGGCCGCTATAGAGGCTTGGAAGGCGACCATGTTCTTTGCACCGCCAACAGTATGGATCGGTATGCTCCGACACCCGGATTTCCAGAAATATGATCTGTCCAGCCTGATGAAATGTTACTATGGCGCGTCTATCATGCCGAGGGAGATCCTTAGGGAGATCCTGGAGAAATTCCCCAGGGCCGGTGTCTACAACTATTACGGACAGACCGAACTGGCGCCGTACCATTGCATCCTGAAAGCCGAGGACGCCCAGGCGAAGATCGGCTCTGCCGGCATGGCTGGTCTGCATATGGAGTCTCGCATCGAAGATGAGGTTGGCAATGAAATTAACGCAATCGACGTACCTGGTGAAATATGCGGCCGCGGGCCCCATGTCATGACCATGTATTTCAAAGAACCAGACAAGACCGAAGCCGCGATGAAGGATGGCTGGTTCCATTCCGGGGATTTAGGCGTTCTCGACGAGGACCGCTACATCACTGTGGTGGACCGGAAAAAAGACATGATCAAAACCGGTGGAGAGAACGTTGCCTCCAGGGAGGTTGAGGAGGCTGTGTTCCTCCACCCGGCCGTGCAGGAGGTGGCCGTGGTCGGCCTGAACCATCCTCGATGGGTGGAGGCGGTGGCGGCGGTCATCAAGCTCAAGGAAGGAGCCACAGCCACGGAAGAGGAGATCATGGAGCACTGCAAAAAGAATCTTTCATCTTTCAAAGTCCCGAAAAAGATTATCTTTGTTGAAGCACTCCCCAAGACACCGACCGGCAAAATCCTAAAACGCCAAATGAGGGAATCCTTTAAGGGAATTTTCAGTTAACTCCTGTGGTGAGTCCGGAATAATCAAAAAGGATAATTATGGCTCAAAAAGTATACAGCGGTGGCGAATACCTAGTGAAGAACATCGATTGTCAGGATGTGTTTACCCCAGAGGATTTTACAGACGAACATAAACAAATTGCCGAAACCACCGCGCACTTTGTCTTGAATGAAATCCTGCCAATCAATAAGGAGATCGAGTCGAAGAATTTCGATCTGGTGGTACAGAAACTCAAAGAATGCGCCGAGCTCGGGCTCATGATGATCGATGCGCCGGAGCAGTACGGCGGTCTCGAACTCGACAAGGTGACCAGCATGCTGGTTATGGAAAAAATGGCCTTTGCCCGGAATTTTGGTCTATCCTATATGGTTCAAACCGGGATCGGCATGCTGCCGCTGGTGTTTTACGGCACCGCTCAGCAGAAGGGTCGTTATCTTGAGAAACTGATCCACGCGGAAATGATCGGCGCCTATTGCCTGACCGAACCGGGCTCCGGTTCCGATGCACTGGGGGCGAAGACGACGGCGATGCTCTCCGAGGACGGCAGCCACTATGTCCTCAATGGCACCAAGCAATTCAGCTCTAATGCCGGATTTGCCGACCTATTTACGATCTTCGCCAAGGTCGACAAGGTTCACTTTACCGCTTTTCTGGTGGAAAGAACATTTGCCGGCCTGGAATTTGGCCCGGAAGAAAGAAAAATGGGTATGCACGGATCTTCCACCCGTCAGATCATACTCGATAACGTCCGGGTGCCGGTTGAGAATGTGCTTGGTGAGATCGGCAAGGGACATAAGATCGCCTTCAATGTTTTAAACATTGGACGTTTCAAACTCGGGGCGTTCTGTGTGGGGCAGAAAAAATATGCCCTGTCCGAAGGCGCCCGTTACGCAAATGAACGCCAGCAGTTCAATGTTCCGATCAGAAGTTTCGGGGCCATTCAGGAGAAGCTCGCCGATGTGACGGCCATGACTTTTGCTTCCGAAGCCGTCGTCTATCGGCTGGCGGGGTTGATTGATGATCGTTTGGCGACCATCAACAACGGCATTGGCAATTATTACATCGAATACCTGAAGGGGATTGAGGAGTACGCGGCAGAATGCGCCCTTACGAAGGTATTTTGCAGCGAGATGGCTGCGAAATGCATTGATGAGATGCTGCAGGTACACGGTGGGTACGGCTACATCTCCGAGTATCCCATCGAGCAGCTGTATCGAGATGAGCGGGTGCAGAGGATCTATGAGGGAACCAACGAGATCAACCGCATACTGATCCCCGGCCTTCTGATCCGCAAAGGAATCGTCGGGAAGTCACTAGACCCGACCTTTGCGACTGCCGAGACGGGAAACTACGCTGAGGAAAAATGCCTTTTGCAAGAAATGAAAAGGACGTATCTCGTCCTCACCGGTCAAATCGTCAAGATGTTCGGCACCAGGATCAGTGGCGAACAGGAAATTCTCCTGGCACTGGCTGATGTGGCAATCCAGATATTCGGTCTGGAAAGCGCCGTGCTGCGCGCGGAAAAGTCCGCCATGGCGGCAACGGGGACCAAGCAGGAGCAGTATCGGGCGGTGGTCATATTATGTACATTTACCGCGAGACAACATTTTGTCAATGCCGCCGAAAAATGTGCAGCATTCATCGGCAACAAAGCGTTACCCGCCGCAATGGAAGCTGTAACTGCCTATAAGACTAACGGCCTGCTTGCGGCCAAAAGACGGATTGCTGAAGCCACCAGCCAGGCAGAAAGATACATTTTTTAGGAAATATTTTTTCCACTCGAAAGTCGCTCAAAGGAAGACGGAGAAGGGCAAAATCGGGCTTATCCCCGCATTTTAGGAGAATTTCAAAATGAAGATACAAGACAGCATATTTATCATAACCGGCGGTGTTTCAGGTCTGGGTGCAGCCACGGCTAAAATGATAGTCGATGGCGGGGGCAAAGTCGTGCTGGCAGACGTCAACCAGTCTGCCGGCGATGCTGTTCAGGCCGATCTGGGTATAAATGCCCGCTTTGTTCAAACGGATATAACCAGTGAAGAGAGCGCGAAAGCGTGCATAAACGCGGCGGTGAGTACGTTCGGCGGCCTGCACGGGCTGGTGAACTGTGCGGGAATCGCCATAGGAGAAAAAGTTGTAGGTCGTGACCACCCGCACCAACTGAGTTCTTTTATCCAGGTCATCAACGTCAATTTGATTGGAACCTTTAACATGCTTCGGTTGGCGGCTGACGTGATGAGCAAAGGACAACCAAACACTGACGGCGAGAGGGGAATCATTGTCAATACTGCTTCTGTCGCCGCTTTCGACGGCCAGATTGGCCAAGCCGCCTATGCCGGCTCAAAAGGTGGAGTGGTCGCGATGACATTGCCATTGGCACGTGAGTTGGCGCGCTCCGGCATCCGGGTTATGACCATTGCCCCAGGCATTTTCGAAACGCCAATGCTGCTTGGACTGCCGCAGGAGGTCCAGAATTCTCTGGGCAAGACGGTCCCGTTCCCGTCAAGATTGGGTAAGCCTGTGGAATATGCAGCGATGGTTTGCCACATCGTAGAAAACGCCTATTTGAACGGCGAAGTGATTCGCCTCGATGGAGCTATTCGGATGTCAGCGAAGTAAACCTTGTTCGGTGCTGCTCCTCCTGAACCATCCACTCTTATAGCTTTAGAGACAAAAGAGCGAATCAAAGACGAGCGTAATCCTACTGGAATTGGATGTATATCAGTGTGATTTATCTTGGCCAATCAACTGCAATTGGATTGTCAAAACCAGCACTCTATACAAATGAAAAGATGCTGGGTAGCAATTGGTTAACATGGAAAGTCGAGAAATCGGAGCTGACTGCGCTGCAGATTTTTTTCTGAGCAGCAAGAAATTGAGATTACCAGTCCAATCGATTTTGCCATTCCCAAAAGAGAGCGAGGAGCCGACTTCGCATTGAGGTCAAGCTATCCATATAGCTCGCAATAGTCCAGGTGTTGTACCTGGGGCCTCAATCGCTGGCAAGACCGCTAATGGGTAGAAACGTGGAGAAGTATGACTGTTCTGGGTTGGAATGTTGAAATCGTAAGCGACGAACACCATGGTCCCGTGAAACGGCATTTTCACGATGCCGTTGTCTTTCCATTATTTTACCTCAAGACATTGATATGTTCTTGCCAGTATCTCTTCTTCTCAGGGTCGATCATCTCGACTATGACCAAAAAATCCGATACATACATCCTCGAGGACGTTGGCATGGACACGGCAAGAAATAACCTTCTCCCGGATAAGGATGGCTTTTTCCGAATGAGAGCGCGTCATGGTACACCCAAAGCTATCACAGCAACAGCTCATAAATTGGCTAGAATCATATTTGATAATCTCGTAAAAAGTCATCGAAGTTCCGGGATGGACTCTGGAAAAAGCTTGATATACTAGGCGTAGTATCTGAAACGGCGATTTGGCAGTACATGTGGTACGGCAAATCGCCGTTTCAGATCTACAACGACGTAGATCGGGCTTTTTACGAGTCCATCATATTTCATTTAATTAAAACAGGAAAATCCTTCGATGAAACTGTATTTGCTGAACAAGAGCTCCTCCATAAGCAACGGGTTGAGATAAATCTTAAAAAGCATGCGAAATCAATGGGCTTTGAACTTGTACCCGTAAAGTCCTAGGTTTTGTTCTTTAGAAGAATATTATTGACATGAATAACAAATTAAGTAACCTTAAGTTGATGGTTGCGCAGAAAATCAGCTCCATTTCTTCATAAAACATGCGTGCTTACTAGTATTTCAAAAAACCTCAAAAAACATAGTGGATAAAAAAGAATGCGGATAAAGAAGACTTTGGCATCCATGCTGAATGGTATCCAGAAAGTGGAAGAAACTATCTGCTTTGTTGGATTGATTGTTTGTACCTTTTTGATTTGCGCGACGGTGGTGAACCGCTATTGGCTGCATCTGGAAATCATGTGGTTGAACGATTTAGCCCAGTACTGCTTCGTCTTCTTCATGTTTTTTGCTTTTGCGGTCACCACCATGAAAAAGGGCCACGTTGCGGTGAATATCTTTTCGACAAAGCTTTTTCACAACAAACCACTGGGGGGAGCCATTTACAATATTTTTTTGGAGCTCCTCTCCCTTCTCATCGTTCTCATATTTTTGCCTGGCGTATATTATTTCATGTTACGAGCAATGCAATATCCTCAGTATGGCACGCTGGTTCGTTGGTTTAATACCAGCTGGCTACAAATCGGTCTGTTTTTTGCCTTTGCTTTAGTCGTGTTCCATTTGCTGGTTATTCTTCAGAGAGACATCAAGGAGGTTGTTAAACTTCTGCGAACACATCAGCAGGGGGAGAAATAAATGGAATACGGGATCCTCCTGGGAATAATCCTTTTCTTTGTCCTCATCTTTATTGGCCTGCCTTTATGGCTGGTTTTTTTGGGAACTACGACAGCAATCATTTTCATGATCGATGGTTCCCTTAATTATATGGCCGGAACCTTTTATCACGCCGTAAACAATTATCTGCTCATGGCCATAGCCTTTTTTATCTATGCCGGGAATTTAATATCCGTATCGGGTATTGCCACACGGCTGGTGCGTCTTTCCTATGCATTAGTGGGTAGGATCAAGGGTGGTCTGGTGGATGTCGCTATCGTAGCCGCCGCTTTTATGGGAGCTCTAACCGGCTCTTCCATTCCGGTTCTTGCCGCTTTGGTTCCCATCCTGGTACCGGGTCTGGAAAAATTGGGCTACCAGCGAAAATATGTGACAGCGGTTCTTTGTTCTTCAAGTTTCTTGGGATACCTCATTCCCCCCAGTGTCCCGGCTCTTATCTACTGTCTGGTCGCCCAGCAATCAGTGGCGGCAGTTTTTCTGGCAACCGTTATACCCGCTCTTCTTTTAGTGGCGGGATATATATTACTGAATACACTTATCTGCCACCGCTACTACAAGCCCAGTGAAAACACTCAGGAACTTCCATCTAACTTTTCGGAATCAGTGAAAGAAATCTCCGCCTCGACTTGGGCGGCCTTACCCGCCTTGGGTTGTCCAATAGTGGTTTTGGTAGGGATTTACGGAGGCATTTTTACTCCAAACGAAGCCGGTGCCGTTGCCGTTGTGTATACGACAGCAGTTGGTTTCTTTATGTACAGAGAAATGACTCTTAAAAACTTTTGGTCCTCCACCATAGGGACGATTGTTACCATGGGCATGTTTGCCTTTCTTCTGGGATTTGGCACGGTTTTCACTCGGCTCTTGATTATGGAAGAGATGGGTGAAGTAATGACCCAGTTTATTTTGAGCATTTCCGATAATTATTATATCATTCTCTTAATGTTGAATCTTCTCATACTGATTTTAGGTATGTTTCTCGACGGCATCCCGGTCTTGATCATCGCCGTCCCGCTGATCATGCCGTTAATGGATCAGATGGGCATGAATCTTGTCCATTTAGGGGCGATGATGGTGATGAATATCGGTTTGGGGGTCGTTTCTCCACCTTATGCACTCTCCATATTTGTTGGAACGCGTATTTCAGGGGTGGCCTGGGAAGATTTAGTACCTCCCATGTTACTGTTTTTCTTTTTAGTTGGTATACCAGTACTATTGTTGGTAACGTATGTACCTTGGATTTCGCTGTGGCTGCCGACTCTGGTGCTGGGCCCGCAGGTGGTAGGGATACGATAAAGAGAGATGGCAGGAAATGATTTGCCGCCTGTGAATGTTTTCAAGCACTGAAGGGAGAAATGGCATGCTCGATATTCTCATCAAAAACGGCCGGGTGATAGATGGTACCGGCAACCCGTGGCTGCATTCAGACGTAGCCGTCATGGGAGATAAAATTGTGCAGGTCCGTCCTCATATCAACGAGGAGGCCCGCTGCCTCATCGACGCTCAGGGATTGGTGGTCGCGCCTGGTTTCATCGATACTCACACTCATTCCGATCTGCGGGTTTTTAAACATCCGGAAGAAGACGCCAAGCTTATGCAGGGGATAACGACCGCCCTCATCGGCCAGGACGGCCTCTCTGTTGCGCCGCTGGATGAGGTGAATAAAGAACCGATGATGATGCGGGTGTCGGGTCTTCTTGGCAACTACCTTGAAAAATGGCCGTGGAACTCCATGGCCGAATATCTAGCGGCTCTGGAGAAACTGCCTCCGGCCACCAATACCATGATGTTGGTACCTCACGGGGCGATCAGGGCCATGGTGGTGGGCTGGGAGAGCCGGTCGGCGACCCCGGTTGAGCTCGAGCGCATGAAACAACTGCTGGCCGAGGCCATGGAGGAGGGCGGCTGCGGGTTCTCCACGGGGCTAATTTACCCACCGGGTATCTATGCCGACCGGGTCGAGCTGGTGGAGCTTTGCCGGGTAACGGCGGACAATGGCGGGTTCTTCGTTGTTCATATGCGCAATGAAAGTAACCTGGTGCTTGAGTCGATGCAGGAGGTTATCGAAATCTGCCTGGAAGCCGGATGCCCTTTGCATATCTCGCATCTAAAGATTGCTGGCAAGGCCAATTGGGGTAAGGCCACCCAGGCCTTGGGGCGGCTTGAGGAAGCCAGGGTGAAGGGGTTGGACGTCAGCTTCGATCAGTATCCTTACGTCGCCGGGAGCACCATGCTCGATGCGGTGATTCCGCCGCGCTTTCATACAGGGGGCACGGCCGCTCTTCTGGAGAAGCTGAAGGATCCTGCAATCCGGGAGGAGATCCGCCAGGTGCACGAAAAAATCAAACCCGAATCCTGGGAGAACTGGGTGGAATCCTGCGGTTGGGACGGCATCATGGTCAATGCCGTCAAATCCGAAACCAATCGTTTTGCCGAGGGCAAAAGCATAGCCGCGATCGCCAAGGAGCTGGGCAAGACCCCGCTTGATGCTGTCTGTGATCTGTTGATTGACGAAGAAAACTCTGTAACCATGACACTGTTCTACGGGTGTGAAGAGGACGTCAAGGAGATCATGCAAAGCGAGTATATGACTCTCTGCACGGACGGAATCGTCGGGGGGAAACCTCATCCCCGGGTATTCGGCTCCTGTGCCAGATTTCTAGGCAAATATGTCCGCGAAGAAAAGGTTCTCTCTCTTTCCCAAGCCATCCGACGTCTGACTTCCTACCCGGCTCAGCGGCTCGGCCTCCAGAACAGGGGGCTGATCCGGGAAGGAATGAAAGCCGATATCTCCATATTTAACTCGGAAACCATCATCGATATGGGGACTTTTACCGAGCCGGATCATTATCCCCAGGGTATCGAGTATGTGATCGTGGCCGGCCAGATTGCGGTGGAAAAAGGAAAGATTACTTCGGTAAGAGCAGGAAAGGTTCTGCGGCGAGGCTAACACGGATTTCTCATATAACGCCTGCGACGAAACTGCGCTTCCATATCCCTCTGCAAAGGAGAAAGACTCGGATTTCAGTTGACCGGCAGATGAGGTTACGGTGGCGGGTGGCTCAAGATAAACGGATTATGTTATGATTTTATTGAGAATAATTAGTATTTTTGAGTTACCAGAAGGAATGGCAAGGCCAATAAAAAAACAAGGAGGTAGGCAATGGTAAGGACAAAGATGTTGAAGACGATAGGATCGATCTGCGCGGTTTGTTTCCTGGTCAGTAGCTCGCTTTTGTTTCCGGAATCAGCTTCAGCCCAGAAACCGGAATACAAGTGGCGTTTCGGCACTGCCTTCACCCAGAAGGTGAGAAACGAATCGATCCAGATGTTTTGCGATTTGATCAATGAATATTCCGATGGCAGGATCGAGGTCAGATTCCAGCACAGCGGTCTTTTGGGAACGCATGATGAAATTTTCCATGCCGTCAGGGAGGGAAGCGTCCATATGGCATTCGTCTTCCCGTATGTTCACCTCATTCCGGGAGGAATGATGAACTGGATGCCCTGGACCATATCGACCTATGATGAGGCGCAAATCGCCTACGCCAACCCCGATGGCATCCTCTACAAGGTGATGGACAAGGCATATGAAGAAGTCGGTTTTAAGCTCCTCTGGAGCACGCCGATGGGGCCCTATGGAATTGGTAACAATGTCCGTCCCCTAAAAACACCGGATGACTTCAAGGAATTGAAGATGCGCGTTTCTGGATCCCTTGGATTTGTGCGGGCCCTGGAGAACATGGGTAAGGGAACGGGCATCACCTTGCAGACCCTTCCGTGGGCTGATATATACAATGCCCTGGATCGCGGAGTCGTCGATGGATGCTGGAGTCTTTGGGGGGCATTGGTGGAGGAGCGCCATTTCGAAGTCTTGAAATATTATACGGACCTTGGCTTTGCCTGGGACTCCGGCAACATTGCTATGAACAGACAGGTGTGGGACGAGCTACCGCCGGAATTGCAGGAGGCCATATTCAAGGCGGGCAGAGAAGCGGAAGCCCGCGATTACAGGGAACGCCAAAAAGCGGACGCCTTATATAAGAAGCAACTTGAGGAGGCCGGCCTGGAAATCTACTATCCCACAGCTGAGGAAAAGGAAGTCTTCCGGAAAAAGGCCAACATGTCGGCTGTGTGGGAAGAACTTGCTGAACCGTGGCTCGAAATACACTATCCCGGCCAGAATATGGGCCAAGTGATCCGAGACGAACTGGATAGAATTAGGGAAATAGCCGGCAAAGAATAAAAAAAATCCTTCACGCCAGCCTGAATAGCTCAGGCTGACGTGAAACGCCTATAAACTCGCATTTATCAGATATCAGGTTTGAAGCGGATCGAATTCCCAGGAGGATGTGAAAGGCATGAATATTGAAAGTTTGCTTTACTCTGTTAAACAAGCTGAAGTTGTCCAAGTCTGTCAGGAATTGGTGAAGCTCAAGAGCGTGAATCCTCCCGGAGATGAGCTTCAGGTGGCGGAATATGTGGCTTCCTTTTTAGAAAAAGCCGGACTGAAGGTGGAACTGGTCAGCCACTCTCCGACCCGGGCCAGCGTGTTGGCCCGGCTCAAGGGTTCCGGGGAGAAACCCGCTCTGCTGTTTAACAGTCATTTGGATACGGTCCCTGTTGGAAATGAAAAATGGAAACACGATCCCTTCGGTGGAGTAGTGGCTGAAAAAAAGATCTGGGGGCGAGGAGCCGCCGATATGAAAGGTGGGCTGGCTGCCATGTTGATGGCGGCAAAAATCATATCCGAGGCTCAGATACCTCTGCAGGGGGACCTGGTTCTCGCAGCGACGGCCGGTGAAGAAGTCGATTCAACCGGTGCGATCGCCATCGCCGGCCGAAAGGATCTTGGACCCATGCAGGCCATGATGATACCTGAGCCTAGCAGCAATGATGTTTTTACGGCAGAGAAAGGGGCGCTATGGCTGGAAATCACCACCAAGGGAAAGACAGCTCATGGCTCCATGCCGGAGGAAGGTCATAACGCGGTGATGAGGATGATCTATCTGATCAACGAGTTACAGAAGCAGAATTTCGACTTCAAAGAGCACCCCCTGTTGGGCGGTTTCAGTCAGAGCATCAACACCATCAACGGAGGGGTGAAGACCAATGTGGTCCCAGATTACTGCGTGGTGACGGTTGATATTAGGACCGTTCCGGGTCAGGGTCATCAGGAAATTGTCAGGCGAGTGGAAAATCTTATAACCGAGCTGAGCAGGAAAGATCCTGAGTTGGATGCAACGGTCAGAGTCACCAATGATCGCATTCCGGTGGAAACCCTACCTGATGAACCACTGGTTCAGAAATTTCTAGACGTGGTGGCGGAGGTGACCGGTAAGAGAACAGCCCCGAAGGGGGCGCGGTATTATACCGATGGTGCTGCTTTCGTGCCCGTGCTGAAAATCCCGATGATCATTTGTGGACCAGGAGATGCCAAACTCGCTCACCAGCCGAACGAGTTTGTGGAGGTTGCAAAGCTGGTTGAATCAGTCAAGATCTATACATTAGCCGCAGCCAAATTTCTTCTATAGCGACAGGTCTGAACCGGGCCTGCAGCACATGACCCCAGGCCGCAGATTGATTTTTGACCATTATGCGATTATTTGTTCGGATCTTATAGCTTGTCCTGCCACTCTTAATTTATTGTAAATGGAAACTCACAAGCGAGCCAGGTATTCTTTCTAAGTTTTAAAAGACATGCTAGTTTTGCCAAAATTTTGCCAAATCTAGATGAAGTATAAGTAAATCAAGGTATCTCCAAGTAACTAGCAACAGAAGCTGGTGTGGTTTAAGTTATTGAAAAAATAAAACATTATCTACTATTTGATACCCTTGTTTACCTATGATTACTTCTATCTTTTAGGCCTTTAACTGACTGAAAATCCGTGTGTCCCTGGTTCGATTCCTGGTCCCGGCACCATATTTAACTTAACAATTTAAGCGTTTAAGGCATGCATGCTTTGAACGCTTTTTTTGTTTTAATCCTGTCCGTATTCTTTGTACAACTCCTGTGCAACTTCTTCATTTTGAAGGTGCTGTAAAATCCCGCTTATCCGGATCGTTCATTTTTCGTCAAAGTAAGAATGGGGCTTTCGCTAGTTATCTATCAACTCACCGCATGCATGATTAACGGAGCCAAGCTCTCTGGAATCTACACATTTATATTTTACTGATCGCCATTATTTTTACTGATTAAACCCCTTATCCTCAGCTCATGGTCGGGATTGCTCTTCCGGCCTGGGACAGAAAATACTGAGTTTCAGGGAAATCAGATAATTTCTTGAACATTGCCCTTCCGACGGCCTTGCACAATGAGGCAGAGCGGCAATTTCGATCTCGACAGTTTAAGATACAAGATTAAATTATATTAGCTAAACATCATCCAAGGCGAATATTCATAGCCTGGAAAAACAATAAAAGGGCAACGAATTTCGGAGTAGGATATGCATATTCCTTTTGTAGACCTAGAGCAGGCAGAGGATCGGGAAGATGAATCCTCTACGGGCATTACCGAAGCTTTTTCCACAAAGACCCTGCTTGTGGGATGTGCTCTGCTTGCTGCCATCTCTGCTTCTGGCCTCTACAGTTTTCTGCTGTTTCACAGCCTCGCGGAAATTTTTTCCATTGTAATCGCCAGTGGCGTTTTCATGGTGGCATGGAATACACGCCATTTTGCCGAACGACCCTTGCTTATGCTCATCGGCATCGCCTATCTTTTTGTGGGCATGCTCGATCTTGCTCATACTCTTTCCTATTCGGGCATGAATATCATACAGGGATATGGTGCCAATGCGCCAACTCAGTTGTGGATAGCCGCCAGGTATATGGAAAGCTTTTCCCTGTTGGCTGCACCTTTCGTGCTGCGCGTACGGATCAATCCCTATTTCTGCCTGTCTGCCTTTACGGTGGTTACTGCCGGGGTGCTGTCTTCCGTATTCGCCTGGCGCAATTTTCCCGATTGCTTTCTTCCGGCCACTGGCCTGACCGCTTTTAAGATCGTCAGCGAATACATCATCTGTTTCATGCTTCTTGCAGCTGGTGGCTTTTTTCTGCAGCGCCGCAGCTATTTCGAAAAGGATTTTTTGATTTGGACCTTAGCAGCAATTCTTTTTACTGTCTTAGCCGAACTCGCCTTCACCGCTTATGCGAGCGTGTTTGGGTTCATGAACATGCTTGGACATCTTTTCAAGATCGTCTCATTTTATCTGATCTACAAAGCCATCATCCAAACAAGCCTGATCAAGTCATACAAAGTGCTCTTCAGGGATCTTTACCGGCAGCGTAATCATTTGCAGGTGACAATGAACAGTATCAAAGATGGGGTGATCACTACTAATGCCGAAAGGCGTATCACCTTTCTCAATCCGGTTGCGGAGTCTCTCACCGGCTGGCAGGATAAGGAAGCCAGGGGTAAACCTGTTCGGGAAATTTTCCACATCATTGACGAACACAATCGCGAGAGTATTGAGGATCCACTCCTTAAGGTGCTCGAAACCGGCAGTATCGTCGGCAAGGTCGATGCTGTGCTCGTGCAGCGGAGCGGTTCGGAAACGCCGATAGACAGCAGCGGGGCAACAATGGTTAATAAGGATGGAAGTTTTGGCGGGATTGTGTTGAGCTTTCGAGACGTCAGCGAACGCATTCGGGCGGAAAGAGCCCTCCGGGATAGCGAAGAGAAATTTCGGTCCATCTTCGAGCAGGCGGCAGTTGGTATAGGAATGGTTGGTTTTCACGACGCACGCTGGATGGAAGTAAACGACACTTTCAGCCGGATGGTCGGCTATACCCCTGAAGAACTGCAACGGACTCCCTGGCCGCAAATTACCCACCCAGACGACCTCGAGCTGGATCTTATTTCTTTTCAAAAAATGGCAGCCGGAAAGCTCGAAAGCTATTCGTTGGAAAAGCGTTTCATTCACAAGGAAGGACACCATGTATGGGCAAAGCTTACATTGTCACTGGTACGCAATTCAACAGGGCAACCCGATTATGAAATTGCTATAATTGAGAACATCAGCGAGCGTAAAAAGGCGGAGAAGGCCCTGCAGCAGCGAACCGAAGAACTCCTTTCCGTCAACCGTGAACTAGAGTCATTCTCCTATTCAGTCTCCCATGATCTGCGAGCTCCGCTGCGCGCCATAATAGGCTTCAGCTCTCTTTTGCGTAATCATACTGGGCAATTGGACGGCAAGGCGAATGGGTATCTGCAGAGAATAACGACAGGTGCTGAAAAGATGAATGTTTTGATTGACGACATGTTGCGTTTGTCACGCATCTCCAGGCAGGAGTTGGACACTCAGGAAATCGATTTAAGATCCCTGGCCAAAACAGTGGCCAAAGAGCTTGAGCTACAGTATCCGGAAAGACATGTAGAAATGCATATTGCCAACGATCTTAAGGCAAAAGGCGATGAGCAGCTTATCAAGATAGCTTTGACAAATCTTCTCGGAAACGCCTGGAAATATACCGCAAAAAATGCTGTAGCACGCGTGGAGTTCGACAGCTTTCAAAAAAACAATGAGAAGATATTCTTCATTCGCGATAACGGTGCGGGATTTTCCGCAAAGCTGGCCGACAGGATGTTCAAGCCGTTTCAGCGGTTGCACAGCGAAAGCGAATTTTCCGGAACGGGCATAGGACTTCCCATAGCCCAGAGAGTGATCAACCGTCATGGCGGAGAAATATGGGCCGAAGGAGATACCGGCAAGGGAGCCATCTTTTATTTTACCCTGGGCAAGTGAACGCTGCCGGCATCAGGCTCATTCCTCTTAATCGCATAGGCTTTGTAAAAGCTGCTGCTGCAGAACGTCTCTCTCCATCATGGATCCGCGCGCATTCCTTCCTTGCTGCAGAATTCTCAAATGACACCTGCTCATTTGTAGTGAGCTGGAACGATCGCTGTGTTGTTGGCATGCCGTCATCCAGGTCGACATCGGGTCAATATCACCCTGAATTTCCAGCAATGTCGACAGACGTCTACTGACAGGGGAGACCGTCGGACGTAGAGTGGAATTGTCACTAGAGGATTTCCCCTCAACGGTGCAAT
The DNA here is from genome assembly GCF_016919005.1 of Desulfopila inferna. Lineage (NCBI taxonomy): Bacteria > Pseudomonadati > Thermodesulfobacteriota > Desulfobulbia > Desulfobulbales > Desulfocapsaceae > Desulfopila > Desulfopila inferna. Next base: position 176,826 of record NZ_JAFFQE010000008.1, on the reverse strand, counting down.
GCCGGCAGCAAGACAAGGCATGACTGGAGACGGGAAGGAAGATAAAAAAACACCAGAGGAAGGAATCATGAATAGAAAAATCGTATATGGCATGCTGATGGCAATCATGGTGCTGATGACGTCCTGTGCCGGCGTCGACATGAACCGGGGGCAACAGGGAGTTGCGGGTGGTGCGGCCGGAGGCGCTCTTCTCGGCCAGCTGATCGGTCGGGATACGGAAGCAACTCTGATCGGCGCTGCCGTGGGCGGATTGCTTGGATATGTGGTAGGTAACGAAATGGACAAGTACGACCGGCAGCGACTGCATGATGCTTTCGAATATGCACCCTCAGGCCAGACAGCTTCATGGCGAAATCCCGACAGCGGCAATAGCTATCAGGTTCTCCCCCGGCCGGCGTATTCTACTTCGAACTCGGCCTATGGCGCCTGCCGCGAGGCTGAAATTATTGCCTACATCAACGGCAGGGCAGAGAAAACCTATACAACCGCCTGCCGTGATTCCTATGGACGGTGGCAGCTACAAGGGTAAGCTGTTCGCCGGAAAAGACCTGAATTTTTGTTTTTTCAGGAAGATAGACCAAAAATTACCGGCACATGCAGGATCTCTGAGGCGTGAGGCAGGTGGACAGCACGCAATTGGCTTACTATTGTGAATGCAGTGGACAGTAAAACCAGAACCCAGCTACAGGAGTAGACACAATGATTATATCAAGGTCAAAAATTCTTCTTTTCCTTTGTTTCATGCTCGTGGGATGGTCGACATGGGCTGTTGCTCTCGAAGATACGGATTTCCAAAGCGATTCCCGGCAACTTGGCAGCAATGAGGTGGCAGTGGAGCATTACATCAGACTTGCGGAAAAAAACGACCCGCATGCCCAGTACATACTGGGCAGGATGTATGCCAATGGCCGGCGCATAGAAAGGGATTACCCCGAAGCGTATTTTTGGTTGCAACTGGCTGAAATGAACGGGGTAGCGGATGCGGCGGAACTCAAAGGCAAGATCAGCCGGCAGATGTCTGGGCGGGAAATCGCCGAGGCACATCGCCGTATCGAAGACTGGCGGCACCGATATGACACATCCGGTGGTTCGGAAATCGCCACACCCGTGGTCATCCGCCAGGTACAGATGGTATTGGCAGGAAAAGGATATTACCGCGGTGCCATCGACGGGGTTCCCGGCGAGCGCACGAGGGAGGCCATACGCAGATATCAGGAAGAAAACCGACTTGCCGAAAACGGCAGGATAACCCCTTCATTGCTGGCCAATATGGGGCTAACGCGCTATCTGCCACCCTCATCCTCGTTTCCTGACAGCTCCGGTGACTACATTTCCGGCGACAGTACTATTAAGCAGGAATTGCGCAGGATCATCCGCCAGGCTGAAAGCGAAGGCGCGGCCCAGCCATGGCTGATCAGGAGGCTGGAAGAATTAGCTGGTTCCGGCGCCGATGAATGGCCTGATCAGGTGTTGCGGGAGCACTTTGAGGCCCGCGGCTATCGAGGAGGCGAGGACTGGCGAACAGTGCGAGGCAGTTTTACACTCGAGCCCGGCACCGGTCTTGTCGCTTCCTCCAGCAGCACCTGGGGATCACCGCAAAACGGTTCCGATGACCTGGCCCTCACCCTGCTTGAGGTTCTGCTGCGAGGAGAGGAATCCCTTAAAGCCGAGAAACTTGCGCGCTTGGAAAAAGATATCTCGTTTGCCGATTCCTTCGCCTTGCGCGTCAAGACTGGTTCTCTCGATTCGACCGAGGGTTTGGTTTTCTCTGTTGAAAGACAAGATGCATCTGCGCCTGGCTACAGATTCGTTTTTCATCCGGGAAAGGGTGAGCGGGCCAAGCTTTTTGAAACATACGGCGAAAATGCCAGGGAAGTAATTTCACAAGCCCAGCCGATACGACTTGAAAAAAGAGCATCCCATACCTTCGAGTGGACCCGTTCGACCACAGGAGAGATGACTGTCAACGTCGATGGCATGGAATTGTTACAGGTAAACTCTCCCGGCAGCCCGGGGTCCTTCGACAGGATCGGCATCTCCCACATCGGCGACAGGATCGCCTTCAAAGATATTGAATTGTCCGAAAAGGCAACCAGCAGCTGGAGGTAGGTCATGAAAATATTCATAAGCACATTGTTGATTCGCTCAACAATGCCCGTGCTCTGCCCGGCAGTTCGTCTTGCCTCAAACACCACTTGAGCTATACCTTGCGTGGCATGATTTTCTGGGGAAAAGGCAGGAACATGCAGCGCCAGCTGTTCCTTGTGTTCATCCAGTGATTGCTGATATCGTGGTTGCTCCTGCTGCATGATCTTTTCCCCATTTCGGGAATTTCCTTGCACTGTCCTTGACAGTAACATCCGTTTTGTCATATGACATACTAATATCTCTTATTCCTAAATAAGGGCGTGTATGGAACAAAAGCTCCACCATCGCCAGCCGCATGGCATTTCACCAAGGTCTGTCAGGAGCGGGGGCTTAAGTGTACGCATCAGCGGATTGAGATATTTCGCGAACTGGCACGTGCCATAGATCACCCGGATGTTGAGCCACTTTTTACCCGTGTCCGCAAACGATTGCCGACTGTCTCCCCAGGATCCGCTACACCCTTTGGTAAAGAGTTTTTCTCAACCAGAGTTGACCGGGGTGTCGCGTCAACTGCTGAGCCGTTTTTGAAAAAAAAAGGAGGATTACATGAGCAACCATGAACGTAAGCCTACGACAATGGATTCCGGACGGCCCGTTGCCAGTGATGAGTTTTCCCTCACCGTCGGTATTGACGGGCCCATTCTGCTCCAGGATGTCTATCTTCTTGAACAGATGGCAAATTTCAACCGCGAACGGATTCCTGAACGCCAGCCGCACGCCAAGGGTTCCGGAGCCTTCGGCTATTTCGAGGTAACCCATGATGTCAGCAGTTATACCAAGGCGGCAGTCTTTCAGCCGGGGACCAAGACGGACACGATGATCCGCTTCTCTACGGTGGCAGGTGAACGGGGTAGCCCAGACACCTGGCGCGACCCCCGCGGGTTTGCCCTCAAGTTTTACACCAGCGAGGGCAATTACGATATGGTCGGCAACAATACGCCTGTGTTTTTCGTTCGCGATCCTATGAAATTCCAGCATTTCATCAGATCCCAAAAACGCCGTGCCGATAACGGCTTACGCGATCATGACATGCAGTGGGACTTCTGGACCCTCTCGCCCGAATCCGCCCATCAGGTTACCTGGCTCATGGGAGATCGCGGCATACCAAAAACCTGGCGGAACATGAACGGCTACTCGAGCCACGCCTATATGTGGGTGAATGGAGCAGGGGAACGTTTCTGGGTAAGGTATCATTTCAAGACTGATCAGGGCATAGATTTTCTTACCCAGGAGGACGCCGACAGGATTGCCGGTGAGGATGCCGATTACCATAGGCGCGATCTCTTCGATGCCATCAAGCGAGGAGACTTTCCCAGCTGGACCCTGAAGATGCAGATCATGCCCTTTGCCGATGCCGAGACCTACCGATTCAACCCCTTCGACCTGACAAAGGTGTGGCCGCACGGCGATTATCCGTTGCACCAGGTCGGCAGGTTGGTGCTCAACCGCAACCCCACCGATTTTCACACCGAAATCGAGCAGGCTGCATTCGAGCCCAGCAGTTTTGTGCCGGGCATCGGGCCAAGCCCCGACAAGATGCTGCTGGCCAGGCTTTTTTCCTATGCCGATGCTCATCGAGCCAGACTCGGAGTCAACTACAAGCAGATCCCGGTGAACCGACCCCAGGCACCGGTGCACAGCTACAGCAAAGATGGTGCCATGCGGGTCGAGAACGTCACCGATCCGGTGTATGCACCAAATTCCAAAGGTGGTCCGCAGGCCGATCCTGAACGTTACCCGGAGGTCGAGGTTTGGAGTGCAAGCGGGGAGTTCATCCGTGCCGCTTATGCCCCGCGGAAGGATGATGATGATTTCATCCAGCCCGGTACTTTGGTGCGCGAGGTCATGGACGATGCCCAGCGTGACCGGCTGGTTTCCAATGTAGTAGGGCACCTCAAGAAGGGGGTCACCGAACCGGTCCTCGAACGTGCTTTCGAATACTGGTGCAATATCGATAAGGAAACAGGTGATCGCATCGCCAAAGGGGTCAGGGACGAATAGAGTTGTTTTTTTTTCTCTTCGCGAAAACCAGGAGCCGGCAGGAGTCATTCTTCTGCCGGCGTTTTTTTTACTGGGTTGAGGTTACGACCGACTGGGTGGCAAATATTTTTTCGCCCTGTGGCTCGAGGGAGCGTCTCCACAGTCCGTCTGCAAGCATCCTGTTTCCAGGCATCTATCAAAGATGTCTTATTGCCGGTCTTCGAGGAAACGAGACCTGAGATGAGAGAGCAGGTAGGCGGCATTGGTTCCTTCCCCGGTGGCCTCTTCCATTATTTCCTGAGACTCCAGAGAGCTGCCTTTGCTCCAGATCATCTTGTCAAGCCACTGGCGCAGGAAGGAGACGTCTCCCTGCTTGAGCCTGTCGCTCCAGTCGGGAAATTTTCGGGTGATGGCGGCAAAGAGCTGGGCGGCATTGAGTGCTCCCACAGTGTAGGAAGGGAAATAACCGAAACTGCCGTCGGTCCAGTGGATATCCTGAAGGCAGCCTTCCCGATAATTACCTTTGGTCGACAGTCCCAGATACTCCTGCATTTTGGCATCCCATAAGTCGGGAATATCCGCGGCCTCGATAGTGCCGTTAATCAGCTCTTTTTCAATTTCGAATCTGAGAATGATATGCAGGGGATAGGTAACCTCGTCAGCCTCGACTCGGATGAGGCTGGGCCGTACAATCGTTGCCGAAGAGAGGATCTGGTCGCTGGACCATTTACCGGTCTGCGGCAGGAATTGATGGATGAATGGAGTGAAAAAGGAGAGAAAGGGTTTAGAGAGAAACAGCTGTTTTTCGAAGAGCAGGCTCTGGCTTTCATGGATGCTCATATTGCGGGAGCAGCCGATGGGCAGGCCGTCCCATTCCGCGGGCAGGCCGTTTTGATAGCCGGCGTGGCCGGTTTCATGGGCAGTGGCCAACAGTGCCTGGAAGAAATCGGTTTCCCTGAATCTGGTGGTGATACGCTGATCTCCTCGGTCACCGGTGCTGAAGGGATGCAGGCTGACGTCCAGGCGCCCCTGTTGAAAATCGAACCCCAGGAGTTCCATGAGTTTGCGATTCAATTCTTTCTGTTGCTCGACAGGGAACGAGCCGAGAAGCTCCACTTTCTTCTCATTCGCCTGTTTATCCACCTGAGCGAGAATTTCCGGCAGCTCTTTTTTCAGCAGAGTAAAAATATCCTGAATGAATGCGCTGTCGTCACCTGTGCAATAGAGATCGAGAAGCGCATCATAGGGAGTGGGAAATTTGTCGGGAGCAGCTGCCTGCCGGGCTTTAGCCTCCTGGCGGGAGAGATTGACCACTTCGGTAAAAGTGGTGAGAAATCCGGTCCAGTCATTCTGCTTACGCTGTTTTCTCCATCCATGCTCGCAAAGAGAGCCGGCCAGAGATTTGGCCTTCACCAGGTCGCCGGGCACGCTGACGGCACGGCGGCGGCTCCTTTCCATCTCAAGGAGGCTTCTGCTCTGAGTCCGGTCCGAATTTTCCTGCTCTTGTGCTTGTTGCAGTAAGTCGCCGAGAACCTCGGAGCAGAGAAGCTCATGACGCATCATCGTCAGCTCGGCAATGGATTTTGAGCGCGTGTCATTGCCGCCCGGAGGCATCATTACCAGCTGGTCCCATTGCAGGAAGGTCAGGGCGTGATCGAGCCGGGCAATTCTTTGAAACTGTTCTTTTAGGGCAGAATATGGATTGAGCATTTTCCCTCGTTTCATTGGTGGAATGTGTTGGTGGGTGTGTCTTTTCAGTGTATTGTCGCATTAAAGCTTTAATAATCATATTACCTGGGTTTGGCAGGAAAAATCAAAGGGCAATTAACCGATCATCATTCCAGAGAGAAGTCGATTGCCGTCGATGCTGATTACCGGGAGCACCTCCCTGGCGGCGCCTGCATCCCCGGTTGCCCTCTTTGTGAATTTGGTGTATACAATGCCGATGCTGCCGGTTATTCTCACAATATTTTTCTCCTCGTTTGTCATTGCCCTATCCGGCGCCCTGATGCCCGGTCCTTTGTTGTCAGTGACGATAACAGAAAGTTCCCGCCGCGGCGCCACCGCAGGCCCGCTCATGATTATCGGTCATGGAATCCTGGAACTGGTGGTAGTTGCAGCCCTGCTTTCCGGTTTGGCTCCTTTGCTGTTGCGCGATGATGTTTTTGTCACCATTTCTTTGGTGGGTGGTATTATCCTCATGTGGATGGCCTATTCCATGTTCCGGGAACTCCCCAGACTCTATCTTCGGCTCGAGGCGGAAGGGGAGGATCGGCGAAATCTCATTGTCGCAGGGGTTGTGCTGAGCGCCGCCAATCCCTATTTTCTTCTGTGGTGGGCCAGTGTCGGCTTCGGCTATATTGTCTATTCCGCCAAATTCGGTATTGCCGGTGTTGCCGCCTTTTTTCTGGGGCACATACTGGCCGATTTTGCCTGGTATGGCTGTGTGTCTTTTGGGGTCTGCAAGGGGAGACATTTTCTGACGGATAGAGGCTATCGTCGGCTCATTGGCGGTTGTGCCTTTTTTCTTGCTGTTTTTTCAGGATATTTTTTCTATAGCGGTTTTGACAGACTGATCTGAATATGAATGATGAGCGACAAAAATGAGCGACAAACAGGATAATAACACCTATACCTGTAACGAATACAGGGAAGAGATGATTCTGGCCGGTCTGCAGAAACGGCTGCGGTGTGCCGATCTTTCCGAGAATGAACGGCGCACCCTGCTTACCGAAATCGAAAAGCTGGAAGAGAAAATGGGTCTGTAGAAGATCCGGGCTCCGATGATTGTCTCTCCCGGGATGGCGGTGGAATGACGGCAGGAGAATATCTGACGATATGACCCCGGCGCAGGTGAAGTTGGTTTTCAGCCCACGGGTGAGATACGGCGGGGAAAACCAGCTGTTTTTTTAAATAACACTTTACTTGCTGTTTTTTGGGTGTTATATTGGAGCCACTGCGGCAGAGGTGCTGTTTCTGTTTTGTGGGGCGCTTGCTGTTGTTGAATTGAATAACACCTGAATATGTCATATATAAGGAGTTGCAGGCAGCTGCGGCTCCTTATTTTTTTATTCCCGTAAATTTTTAAGGGGAGTCGGAAATGTTCCGGCTGGTAGATACTGGTAGAGGGCAAAAGCCATGAAAAGAGATTTATCGAAAGTACGAAATATAGGAATCAGTGCACATATCGACTCGGGGAAAACCACTCTGACCGAACGCATACTTTTCTACACTAATAGAATACATTCCATCCATGAGGTTCGCGGTAAGGATGGTGTCGGTGCCAAGATGGACTCCATGGAGCTCGAGAAGGAGCGTGGCATCACCATTCAGTCGGCGGCTACTTACTGCACCTGGGGAGATACCGATATAAACATTATCGATACTCCCGGCCATGTCGATTTCACCGTTGAAGTGGAAAGGGCTTTGAGGGTTCTTGACGGTGCCGTCCTGGTGCTTTGTTCGGTGGGTGGTGTTCAGTCGCAGTCCATTACGGTAAATCGCCAGATGACCCGCTACAATGTGCCCCGCATCGCCTTTGTAAATAAGTGCGACAGAACCGGTGCGAATCCTGAAAAAGTCACCGGGCAGCTGCGTGACAAGCTGCAGCTCAATGCGCATATGATGCAGATGCCCATAGGCTTGGAGAGTGAGCTCAAAGGGGTAGTGGACCTGGTTACCATGAAGGCCACATACTATGATGGCGAGCACGGAGAGATTCTTCGTGTGGAAGATATTCCTGAAAATATTCTGGATGAGGCCACCGAGCGCCGTGCTCTTCTGCTGGAGGAAGTCTCCATGTACTCAGAAGAACTGATGGAGGCTCTTCTTGAAGAAGGCGAGATTAGTCCGGACCTTATCAATGAAGCCGTTCGCAGGGGAACGCTGGCCCTGGAGTTTACTCCGGTATTTATTGGCTCCGCCTACAAAAACAAAGGTATTCAGACATTGCTGGACGCAGTCAAAGCATATTTGCCGAGCCCCACCGATGTTGTAAACTACGGACTCGACCTGAAAAATGGCGAAACCGAATTCCAGGTGACCAACAATCCCGAAGATCCTCTTATTATGCTGGCCTTCAAACTTGAAGACGGACGCTATGGACAGTTGACCTATGTCCGCACTTATCAGGGAACGCTGAATAAGGGCGATACGGTTTACAACAGTCGAACAGGTAAAAAGGTGAAAATCGGTCGTCTTGTACGCATGCACTCCGATGAGATGGAGGAGATAGAAACCTGTGGATCCGGAGACATAGTCGCCCTTTTCGGAGTCGACTGTGCTTCAGGCGATACCTTTACCTCTTCTGATATCTCCTGTTCGATGACCTCGATGCACATTCCGGAGCCGGTAATATCCCTGGCTATCGTGCCTGCGGACAATAAAGCCCAGGTGAATATGTCTAAGGCGCTCAATCGTTTTACCAAGGAAGATCCTACTTTCAGAACCTATGTCGACCATGAAACAGGCGAGACCATCGTGTCCGGAATGGGGGAACTCCACCTCGATGTGTATATCGAGCGGATGAAGCGTGAATATAAAGCCGAAGTACAGGTCGGCGCACCTCAGGTAGCCTATCGCGAAACCATAACGCAGCAGGCCGACTTCAACTATACTCATAAGAAGCAGACAGGTGGTTCGGGGCAGTTTGCCCGTGTTGCCGGATATATCGAGCCCAACGATGAGAGCGAATATGAATTTGTCGATAAGATTGTCGGCGGCGCCATTCCCCGGGAATTCATCGGTTCATGTGATAAAGGATTTACCAAAAGCCTTGCTAAAGGTTCTCTCTGCGGTGCACCTATCACCGGTGTACGCTGTGTCATAAATGACGGGGCGGCGCATGCGGTCGACTCATCTGATGTTGCCTTTCAACTTGCCGCCGTTGGAGCTTTCAAGGAAGGCTATTTAAAGGCCAAGCCTGTTATTATGGAACCGATAATGAAGGTTGCCGTAGAGGGTCCCGCGGAGTTTCAGGGATCGGTTATGGGATCTCTTAATCAACGTCGCGGCATGATCATCGGCACGATGGAAGAAGGCAACTATACTGTTATTGAAGCGGAAGTGCCTCTCTCGGAAATGTTTGGATACAGTACTGCCCTGCGTTCCCTGACTCAGGGGAAAGCGGAATTCACCATGGAATTCTCAAATTTCAAGCAGGTTCCAAAGGGTGTAAGTGAAGAACTGGTCAAGAAACACCAGGAAGAGAGAAACAAGTAACACGTGATTCAATACCGGATGTATTTGCTCTAAACCACTTTTTGCTGTATTTATAGAGCAGAAGTCCAGCCTGTTTGACCTGGATGTGCATTGTATTGAAAACAGAATAGAGTAACAGCAAATCACCAATTTTACCGTCATGGCGGCGTGTGGGGCCAACGGTGAATGGAATAAGCCATATAAGGTATAGAAAAAGAGGTAGTGCCATGACAAAAGAGGATTTAATACTCAATAATCCACTCCGCGCTCTTGGGCTTGGCGACAAGGTGGATAGTAACGATCAAGGGCTGGGGCTGGTAATGGCCAGAGCAGGACTTGGCAAGACAGCAACTCTGGTACAGATCGCCCTGGATTTTATGATGCGCGGCGAAAAAGTTCTGCATATCTCCATCGGGGAGAGTATCGACAAAGCGCGGAGTTGGTACGATGATATATTTTCTCTGACCACCGCGGAAATGAACGACCATGAACGTCAGGAGATCGAGCCGGAAGTAATGCGCAACAGGATGATCATGACCTTCAAGGAAAGCTCGTTTGGTCTTGCCACCCTGGAAGAGAGGCTTGATGATCTGATCAAACAGGATGTTTATAAGCCGGACTGTCTCATCGTTGATGGCTATGATTTCCGAATGAGTAATACCACCGCCCTGCAGGGTTTCGTCGATTTAATGGAGAAGAAGAAACTGGGTATGGTCTGGTTTTCCGCAGTCTGCCACCGTGATGACGATCGAGTCAGCCCCGGCGGTATCCCTGCTCCGTGTCACGATATGGATGATATGTTCGGTACCGTGCTCTTCATTAATCCCGAGGAACAGGCGATTAAGCTGGATATTATCAAATGCACTGCCTGCGAGATCGATGCAAGTTCCAAACTTGCCTTTGACCCCTCCACTATGTTGATCAAGAAGGTGTAAGACAGTTCAGAGCAATGCTCGAAAAGATAGTGTAAAAAGGCGGCGGGAGTTGATCCCGTCGCCTTTTTTTGTTTTTTCTTTTGCCATTGACAGGTAAGGTAGAAAAAAGTTCAGAACCGTATTCCAGGAAAACCGCCATTCATCTCAACATCCTTTTGAGGGGTGCTGAAAACAAGAAAACGAATCTTTGTGAATTGGCTTCTATATTCAAGGCAACAGATCCATCTCCTTGGTGGTTGAGCAATTAGGATTTCCGATGAAATTCAGACCGTGTATCGATCTTCATAACGGCAAGGTAAAGCAGATTGTCGGTTCAAGCCTCAGTGATACAGATCCTGAAGGCCTGCAAACGAATTTCGTAGCCGATAAGCCCCCTGCCTATTTTGCCGCACTCTACCGGCGGGACAACCTCACGGGTGGGCACATAATCAAACTTGGTCCGGGGAATGATGAAGCCGCCAGGGAGGCACTGCGGGCCTGGCCGCAGAACTTGCAGATAGGTGGCGGTATCACTTTGGAAAACGCCTCCGACTGGCTCGATTACGGCGCTTCCCATGTGATTGTGACCTCCTCAGTATTTCAAAACGGAAAGGTTGACCGTGACTATCTCGCAGCCCTGGTGCAAAAGATCGGGCGCAGTCGACTTGTCCTGGATCTAAGCTGCCGTAAGCTCGGAGCTGATTATTTTATTGTCACCGATAGATGGCAAAAATTTACGAAAGTCACGATATCGCCTGAGACTATTGAGGAATTATCAAATAGTTGTGATGAATTGCTGGTCCATGCGGCTGATGTCGAAGGAAAATGTGCGGGGATTGAGGAAGAGCTTGTCGAAAAGCTCGGCCGCTGGGTTTCACTGCCGACTACCTATGCAGGAGGTGTGCGGAATCTTGAAGACCTGAAGCGAATCAATGATCTGGGCGGTGGAAACCTCGATGCGACCGTCGGCAGTGCTCTTGATATTTTCGGCGGAAGCGGTGCGAGCTATGATGAAGTGGTGTCATATATGCGCAGCTTGAGGTAGGTAAACATTGGTGCCTTACTCCTGAAAAGCTGGAGATAATCACGGCACTAAAGGAAAGGGGTTGTCGCTGTCTCTCTTGATTTCACTCGACTGATCAGCTAAAATGGTCCGATGCGCTTAATGGAGATAGGGGATGTCCCGAATTTGTTCAGGAATTCAGCATGCAATTGAGCAAGGAACAACATCAGAAGCAGATTGAAAAATTTATCAGGAAGATGCCGAGCCTTTCCACAACCGTTGGCAAGGTTCTTGAGATTTGCAGTCGAACAGATGCCTCCCCCAATGAGTTGAACAAGGTCGTCTCCCTTGACCCGATCTTGACGGGGCAGGTTCTCAAGCTCATTAATTCCTCATATTATTCTCTTGTCGCCAAAGTGACCTCGCTTACCCGGGCCATTACCATGCTGGGTATGAATACCGTCAAGAATATGGCGTTAAGTACCGCCGTTATCAGAACTGTCTCAAGCGTGAAGAAGTCACGAGCGCTTCCCACCTCAAAGTTCTGGGCCCATTCCATCGGCGTTGGTGCATGCGCCAAGCTTCTGGCCGCCGCCAGTGAGGTGCCGGTCATGGATCGGGAAGAATATTTTGTTGCCGGGCTTCTGCACGATCTCGGCAAAGTGCCGTTCGGAGATGAATATTCGGAGGTGTTGAGCATTGCCAAAAGGGAGCGGGTCTCACTGGTACAAGTGGAGCAGGATCTGCTGGGTATCGATCACCAGGAAGTAGGCTTGATGATAGCCGAGAAATGGAAACTCAACCCGGTCATCAAAGGCTGCATTGGCAATCACCACCACGTCGGGCAGGCCGAAGAAGATTACCGCCGGCAGATTGCCTTTATCTCTCTGGCCAATGAGTATATCAACATTTTCGACTTTGGCTATGCCGGCGATCCTTTTCCCAGAGAAGAGGATATCCCGCCATTATTGGAGATCAGCGGGCTGAGCTGGCAGGATTATGCCGGAGTTCGTGAAGGTGTGGAGAAAGAAATAGAGAAGGCACAGATTTTTCTACAAATATGAGAAAATAAGTATGATGAAAGTAAGATTTTGGGGAGTCCGGGGTTCCATACCCTGTCCTGGACCGAAAACGCAGAAATATGGCGGCAACGGTGCCTGTATTGAACTCCGGGTAGGTAAAAAGGGAAGACTCGTTATCGTTGACGCCGGTTCGGGCATCAGAGAGCTTGGCAATTATGTCATGAAGCACGATCTTCCCGATGGCCCTATCTCTGCTGATTTGTTTTTGACCCATACCCATTGGGATCATATCATGGGGTTTCCTTACTTCACTCCTATCTATATGTCGGGCAACCGGCTGACGGTCTACGGTCCGGTAACCTTTGAGGAGGACCCTCTTGAAGAGGTTGTCGGCGGGCAGATGAAATACCGGTATTTTCCGGTCAACTTCGGGGAACTCAGTTCCAATATAGAATATCTGAGGTTAAGCGAAAACCCCGATGTCGATTTAGGCGATGGGCTCAGGCTTGCCACCAAATTTCTTAATCACCCCATTACCGCCCTGGGATATCGTTTTGAATTCGAGGGCAAGGTATTCTGTACATGCTACGATACCGAACCTTTCCGCAATCTCTTCATTACCGACCCGGAGCATCCGGAGTATGATGAAGCGATGGCGGTAGAGGGTCAGGAGGTTGCCGATGAACAAAATCTGCTGCTGGAGAAGTTTTTTACAGGAGCGGATCTTCTTGTCTATGATGCCCAGTATACCGAAGAGGAATTCCTCACCAATCGGATAGGTTGGGGGCATACGCCTATCGAGCAGGCCATAGCCGCTGCGGACCGGGCCGGCGTGAAACGGCTGGCGCTTTTTCACCATGATCCCGACAGAACGGACGAGCAACTCGACCAACTGACGAAGAAATACTGCAGACCGGGCGGGAACGGCCAGGCCGAAGTTTTTTTTGCCAGAGAAAGGATGGAGATTGATTTGTAGGTGGATCCGGGAGCCCGACGGCAGATTTAGCTGCAGGAGTTCAATGAACAGGACCCCGACCTCAATAAAACTGCCGTCGTATGGCCGCCACGCAGTCAAGATCCGGCTGGAATGGCAGTGGCGGCGCCTGCGGACAGGAGAGAAGTTGCTCTGCAAAGGGTGTTTCGGCAAGGTTCCTGTTCCATGCCTCAACCAGCAGTCTCTCCAGATTGACTGTGTCTTCGATGTTATAGGCAAGCAAAGTTTCCAGGGCCTTTTCGTCATTGTAGCGTTCATATCGATACCAGAGAGAAACGGCAAAAGCGCCATCTACCCCGTCCAACGAACCACGGTTGATTCCCAGCTGCTTTTCGCATCCCTTCAGTCCGCCCTTGAAGCCGAGGCGGGCGAGAACAAAGCGCAGGTCGATATGCGCCTGGTTCAGGCGTATGTTGAAAAAGCGCTCGATAAAAGGGACATCGAAGCTTTTACCGTTATAGCTTACCAAGACGTCATAGCGGCTGACATCTTCAACAAAATCATGTAAATTCCTGCCATTGACATAGTGAAACACGTCCCTGCCGTCATAGAGGGCGATAGTGGTGATCTCCGCACTGTCATGAAGGCCGCTGGTTTCAATGTCGATATAGGCAGTGGTGTTGCGGAAGTGGGAGAATATCCTCCATTGATCGCCTGCCTTGAGCCGGTTGCAGAAAAAATGGGCATCATTTTGCTGTAGCGCCGCTAAAGAGTGCTCGAATATTGCCGGAATCTCCATTCTGGAGCGCTTTGAAAGCCTGATTCCGACTGGATCGCACCAGTCCTGCCAGTTCATAATTCCCGCCTGCCAGAGCTGTACCTCCGTTTTTGTCCCTATTCCGTTAATGTGGCAAAATGTGTTTTCGAGCATGATTAGGAGACCTGGAAATGAAAATTTATTCGCCGGGAATTTCACACCCCACCGGTACGGAATAGGGCGCCTTTGAGCAGGTTCAGAGTATGAAGTGCACGAGCAGCAGCACGATAAATACCGAAGGGAGAAGATTGCCTATCGGCAAGCGCTTGATATCCAACAGGTCAAGAGCTATGGCAATAATCAGCAACCCTCCGACACCATTCATCTCGGAGATTGCCGTTTCCGTCATGACATTACTCGCCCACCCGGCCAGCAGGGTTATAGAACCTTGATAGAGCAGAAGCGGAATGATGGAAAGAACGACTCCGGCTCCAAGGGTTGCCGTCAGGGCGATTGAAGCAATACCGTCCAGGGCGGCCTTGGCGTAAAGAATAGTCGGAGCATCTCCAACTCCATCCTGTAACGCCCCCATGATTGCCATGGCTCCTACACAGTAGAGTAGGCTCGCTGTTACAAAACCTTCGGCAATACTGCCATATTCTGAGAATCTTTCCTGCAGCCGTTCCGCCATTATTCTCAGCCGTTTTTCGATTCCGGCAAGCTCTCCCAGAATACCTCCGGCAATCAGGCTGCAAATGATAAGTATGATATGTGAGCCCTGGAGAGCCAACTGCAGGCCAACTAGCAGAACAGCGAGACCGAGACCCGACATCATGGTGCGGCGCAGCGGGGCGCTTATGTGGCGGCCGGCAAAGTGGCCGATCACGCATCCGCCAATGATCGCAGCTATATTAACCAGGGTTCCCTGAAGTATCATTTAGTACCTTACTCCTAAAAAACTGTCATAAAAAACAAGAAAACGAATAATGTATTTGATAACTGTGAATTGCCCTCTGTATCCAAGGTACTTATCCAGCTCAGCTGGGTTAGTGCCTTACACCTGAGAGTCCGTCGTAAATAACAAGAAAACTGAAAGTACATTAAAGGCCAATAGCTTGAATATACCACCAAGACACTTAAACCCCTCAAGGGGTACTGTAAAGAGTTCAGCCCAGCTGGGTTGCCGTGTCCGCCGTAATTTTTCCTGATCGTCCTTATTCGGCGGAATGGCTTGGGAAGGAGTAAAGGAAGAGAGGAAGATGACGGCCTATTATACTCCCGTCATCTTCCTTTTTAAGGACCATTTTAGATACTTGCACGTAAAAGTCAATTGATCTTTAAAGAATTTTTTTACGCAGTTTTTTTTGTCTGCCCTGCATGGTTTTTCGGTCCAGCCGCTTCTGTTGAGAATTTTTGCTGGGCCGGGTGGGTTTTCTGCGCTTGCGGACCTTCATCGCCCCGCGTATCAGAGCAGCAAGCCGCTGTAGGGCTTCCGTTCTGTTTCTTTCATAAGTTCGGTGGTTCTGGGCTTTTATGACGATAACGCCATCTTTGGAGATCCGTGCATCACTGATGTTGAGTACTCTGTTTTTCAAGGTCTCCGGCAAGGAGGAGGCCTGAATATCAAAACGCAGCTGGACGGCGGATGCAACTTTGTTGACATTTTGCCCGCCGGCTCCCTGAGCCCTGATCTGTGTTATCTCAATTTCGTTCGTCGGTATCGAAATATGTGAATTTATATTAATCATTGATTTCTGCGACGTGACACATTACATACTATTGGCCGTCAGCGGGTGGAGCAGAGGGCTTTACGGCGGGCTCATAATCATCGAATTGAACATATTCGGTGGCGAGCATAAATTGTCCGGTTCCTGCCGGATCAACCCCGGTGATTTCCGCGGCCAGCCAAATTTTGGTACCGCGTTCAATGGTCAGTATCCGGGGGTAGCGTGTGGTGTCTATTTGGGTAAGCAGCATGACCCCAAAGCCATCTTCAGAGGCATCGAGTTTCACTTCCGCCATATTTTCATTTACCTTTTCCCTGGAAAAAAAATAGGCGGGCCACATTATCCTGAGGCCGGGCAGATTTTTCATCTCTTTTTCCAGTTCCTGATAACTAAGGTTTTCCAGTTTTTCGAGAAGTTCGGCCGGGCCGGGATTGAGGAAGAAGGAGGTGGTCTGCTTGTATTCTGAAGCGCCCTGATCCTTGCCTGGAGCTTCCTCTCCATTTTCAGTCAGTCGGAATATTGCTTCTTTCTCAATCCTGAGGTCAAGAGAATCCTTTTCATCTCCCTTAAAAAAAGCATTGTAGAGCAGGAGAAGAAGAGCGAAACCAAGGAATACCGCAAGGGTGATGAGCCAATCCTTATTTTTTTTAAACCAATCCATGTCGCGAAACAGTGATAATCCCGGAGAAAGTAGCTATAAAAAACTCTCAAATGGCTGGATGCAAAACCTGAAAACCTGCAACGCGGCAAAGATCGGCTTTGTCGATGTCGGAGTAGTTTATGCCTGTATGGGTGCTTACGCGACGGCGTCAAATATCGAAAATGCGAAAATAGCTCTTCCAGCACGAGAAAAGCGACGCCGTGCACTTCTGCGGCTCATCAGAATATATTTCCCAGACTCATTATGCAAGAAGAAAAGCTGCGGCCGGATTTGCGGTAAACGAGATTCTTCCGTTCTTCCGGCAATGAAGCAATGAGAGAAGCAAGATCTCAGAAACGTTTTGTCCGTCTCCTCCGGTTTAGATGAAGGTCGGATCGGTCATCTTCACCATGGCAAAGCCGCCCTGGATATTGCGGGTATTGTTCAATCCCTGAGCCGCCAGAAAAACCTGTGTTTCATATGAGCGTGGTCCGGTATCGCAGATCAGATACAGCAGCTGATCGCCCGGAATTTCATCAATCCTCAGGCGCAGTTCGTTTTGAGGGATATTGAGCCACTGTGCCGGATATTTTTCTATAAAAGGTGCTGCTTCCCTGGTCCCTCTGGTGTCGAGAACCTTTGTTTTTCCATGGCGGAATTGCTCTATAAAATCATAGGAATCGATGGGGAAGTTGCGGCCGGCCAGGATGTTGTCGAGTGCATTTCCGGCATTGTTGACGGCATCCATTGCGGAGGCGTAGGGTGGGGCATATCCTGTTTCGATATTGCAGATATCATCTACGGTTACACCGTGTTTAAGGAGTACGGCCACCGTGTCAATGCGGGCTTTCACCGCATCTCCATGTTTTCCGGCAGCCTCTACCCCCAGAATCTTGCGGCTTTTTTTATCGGCAATCAGTGAAATAAAAAGAAGCTCGGAATGAGGGTAAAAATGAGCATGATCCGATTGGGAGATGACGGCATAGACCGGATCATAGCCTGTCTCTTTGGCTTGTCTGAAAGTCAGTCCGGCTTTACCTATGCCGAGATCAAAGACTTTCATGCAGAATGTTCCGACGGTACCGTCGAAATGGCTGTTGCCGCCGGCAATATTGGTAGCAATTATTCTGCCCTGTCGGTTGGCCAGCGAGCCGAGTGACATCAGCATATTTTCGCCACTGATCAGGTGGCATAATTCCACACAGTCACCGCCGGCGTAGATATCGGGGTCACTTGTACGCATCCGTTTATCGACCGATAATCCACCGAAGTTCCCCAGTGCCAGACCTGCCTCTGCGGCCAGAGTTGTATTGGGCCTAACTCCGGTTGCCAGGATAACCACATCGGCCTCTATGACAGTGTTGGATGTTTCTACCCAGAGCGTATCGATAGTGGTAGCGGTGGAGATTTGGTTGACCTTTTCATCAATAAGGACCTTTACGCCTTTTTCCTCCAGGTGAGACTTGACAACTCTGGCGATACATTTGCCCATAAGCGTCGGCAGGACCTGGTCTTCCATTTCGATCAGAGTTGTCTCGATACCCCAGAGATCCTGCATTGCCTCACATATTTCAACTCCGATGGCGCCGCCGCCGATAACAACAGCCTTACCTACTTCCCCCCTGGTCATCAAGGCTTTCAGTCTTTCAGCTTCATGGAGACTGGCCAGCATGAATACATTGTCAAGATCCGTTCCTGGAAATGGCGGCCTGCATGGGTTGGCTCCTGTGGCCAGAACCAGTTTGTCATATTCCAGTTGCTCCTCGCTGTTATCCAGCAGATTCTTTACCGTGACCTTCTTATTTTTGCGATCAATGGACAAGGCTTCGACTTCTGTGCGAACATGTACGCCTTTACAATTTTCAAAAAAGAGTTTGTCTCTGAGCACATGCGCGCTGGTAGAATAGAGATCCTCCAGATCATTGATGTCTCCCCCCACATAATAGGGAATTCCGCAGCCTCCGTAGGATATGAGGTTATCTCTATCCAACAGGGTGATTTCCGCATCGGGGTCCAGTCGCCGGAGGCGGCACGCAACCTTGGGGCCGAGGGCGACTGCGCCTATTATAAGTACTTTTTTCGTCATATCCTTCCTCTTCGGTGTATGGAACGCTCTCGGGGAATTACCGGGAAAGCGGCAGATAGATAAAAAGTTGAGCAGGTACTACACAGTGGTGTGCATTTGCACATAATATATGTGTAGAATACACCAGGGGGTCAAAATATAAAAGGATTTTTCGTAACTTTTCATCAGCACCTTATCTGCACGCGATCAGCCCGAAAACATAGGCACACTCTAGTGTTCCAGGCTGCTCGGAGTCTGCGCCTACCTGCGCAGATCCGCAGTTGGAGTTTATGCCCGTCAGGATGCTTGCCTGGATCGCTGATGAAAAGTAGAGTTCAGGCTAAACTGCTGGTTTTTAGCTCATTGCTAAATAGTTACGATCGTCATATTTTAAAAAGTAGGAGACATTTGCGTCGGAATGTTCTCAGGTGGGAGAAGAGGCTGATTGCGCAGCAGATGCGGCACTGCGGCCGGCAAGCCACCCGGTTGAAAAGGCTGCCTGGAGATTGTAGCCGCCGGTATCACCATGAATATCAAGAAGTTCGCCGGTAAGATAGAGCCCTTTGGTTTTTCTGGACTCCATGGTGTTGGGGTCAATCTCCTGCACCTTGATGCCGCCCGCGGTCACAATGGCTTCAGATAATGGTCTGTAGCCGCTTATGCTGAAGCGAAAATCCTTGAGCCAGGTGCGAAGCCTGATTCGCTCTTGCGAGAGTATCTGGCCTGCACTCTTATGACCGTCAATGGAGCAGAAATGTAACGACGCAGCGACCATTTCCCTGGGTAGGAGACCGCGAAGTACGGAATCTATGTTTTCATGACATCTCTTCTCGAAATCACGCAGCAGCCTGTTGTCGAGTTTCCTGTCGTCAAGTGCCGGCTTGAGATCCAATGAAAGAGTAATTTTTTTTCCGGCCCGAATGTTGTCGACGATGAAAAGACTGTGAGTGAGAATTATCGGACCGCCGATTCCGAAGCGGGTAAAGCTCACTTCACCGAATGAGGAGATTTTTCGCTTATCGTTGACGTAGATTCGCACCCCCGCATTCTTCAAATCCAGCCCTGCAAGGGTATGAACGACCGGATCGTCGACCAGCAGGGGGACAAGAGCAGGACGCAAGGGAGTGAGTGTGTGGCCGCAGGATTGGGCCAGAGTATAACCATCGCCTGTCGAGCCGGTGGCCGGATAGGAGGCGCCTCCAGTGGCGAGAACTACAGAGTCGGCGGTAAATGTCGTCTCCCGGCAGCAAACACCGGTGACAAAACCGTTTTGCCGGAGAATTCTGTCTACCGCTATAGAGGTATTGAGTGTCACCCCGCAACGTTTCAGCCAATCCAGCATGGCCTCGACCACATCTGAAGCGCTGCCCGAAGCAGGAAACACTCGTCCTCCGCGTTCACTGATCAGCGGCACGCCGAGTTCTTCAAAAAATTGCATCAGCTGGGGTGAAAAAAAGTGGGAGAACGGCTGACGGAGAAAGCGGCCGCTTCTGTTGAAATGTTCAAGGAATCCGTCAATATCCATGGTGTTGGTAAGATTGCATCGACCTTTACCGCTGATGGCTATCTTGTTCCCGGGCCGTTTCTTTTTTTCAAGAAGAAATACTTCTGCTCCCCGTGACGCGGCCTGCCCGGCCGCCATTAATCCTGATGCACCGGCACCGACTACGATAATTTTTGCCATTTTAGTGTTTGTGTCTCCAAGCCCGCTTGCTTTGCTTTGATCCCTGAAATTTCGTGCCACAGCTGCGTCTGCCTGAGAATGAACGATAGAAGCAGGCAATAATTTATAATTCATAATCTGCTACTATATCATACCGGCGGAAAATAGAAAGCAGGAGCGTAACGGAGGCTGTTCGGGATAGTTGGAGTGAGTAATTTTCTTAGGGTGGAGGAGGGCAGCCCAAAAGACTTATCATTTTTAACAAAGATGAGCTTGCTGAATTGTCAAAGTGGTTTAACGTTTTCAGTTGAAAAAATGCAGGGCATAATAAGGGAATGGCTGGCGATTCAATCTACCATTTGAATTGTGATCCAACTATGCTACTGTGTTGACAATAATCAGGCCATGAGGCCTATGAACCGCAAATATAATCGTCTCGTTAGGCGAAAGGAGTTTTTTCATGACAGTTGCAGAAAAAGGCAACACGGTAAAAATCCATTATAAAGGAAAGCTGGAAGATGGTTCGGTTTTTGATACTTCTGAAGGCAAGGAACCTCTCGAATTTACAATAGGCAGCGGACAGGTCATTGTCGGCTTTGACGAGGCCGTTTCCGGCATGTCCGTCGGTGAAAAAAAGAATGTCACCATTCCGGTCGATAAGGCTTATGGCCCCAGAAACGAAGAGCTGGTAATTGCCGCGCCGAAGGAACATGTACCGGAGGATATCAATCCCGAGGTCGGCCAGAAACTGCAGATGGGCGGACCAAACGGTGAAGTTGTTCTGGTTACCGTGGTTGAAGTAACCGATACCCATATAAAGCTTGATGCTAATCCGCCGCTTGCCGGGGAAGATTTGATCTTTGATATAGAACTGGTAGAGGTTGTCTGATTTCGATCTGAGAGTAGTACATGTGCCGGACCGGTGATTCGGCACATGTGGCTAAATATCGTCCTTTCTTGCCCGCCCCCTGGAAACTCTTCCTCTGCATAGCCTTAATCCTTCAAAAATCCCGCCCCATGGAAAAATCTTTTCTCAGAAAATAAGCTAAGTTATGAGAAATGTTCAATTGTAGCTTATAGTAAAGTAATGTATCTTTGCAACGGAAAGCGTCTATGTTCGAACAACTCCAGAGGAAATATAAATGGCTGATTCAATGGAAGAATACATCAAAGAAAATACCGATAAGTATATAGAAGAACTGGTGAGCTGGCTGAAAATTCCAAGCATAAGCACATTGCCGGAGCATGCCGGGGACGTCCGCAGTGCGGCAATCTGGGCGGAAAATAAGCTTTTAGCTCTCGGCTTTCCCGTGGTCGAGGTGATCGAGGGAGACGGCCATCCTCTTGTGTTTGCCGAGTGGACCGATAAACAAGATCAGCCTACCCTTCTTATCTATGGACATTATGACGTTCAGCCTGTTGATCCCCTGTCGGAATGGCGCAGTTCCCCCTTTGAGCCCCGCATTGAAAACGGCAGTATCTATGCCAGGGGAGCGACCGATGATAAGGGACAGCTCATGGTCGTTTTTGCGGCCCTGGAGGCGTGGACGAAGTACAGGGGCGCGTTGCCGATCAATATCAAAATTCTGCTGGAGGGAGAGGAGGAGGCGGGCGGGGCATCTGTTGAAAAATATCTCTATTCGCATGGCCGTCGGCTTCAGGCAGATGCGGCGCTTATTTGTGACACGCATATGAATTCGCTGGAGCAGCCCTCCATTATCAGTGGCCTGCGCGGCATACTGTACACCGAGATAGCCGTCCATGGTGCCAAAACGGATCTCCATTCCGGCAGCTATGGCGGTGTTGCCCCTAATCCTGTGCATGCACTTTGTCTGCTGATCGCCAGGTTGAAAGGCGAAGATGGGAGAATACATATTGATAAGATCTATGATGCACCGGTTGCAGTTGCAGAAGAGGAAAAAGACTTCTGGAAGGAAAACAGGCAGAGCCTGGAGGCACGGCTCCTTGTCGAAATGGGAGTTGATCAATTGGTTGGAGAAAACGAGTTGTCGCCCCATGAGCGGCTGGGCGTCAGGCCGACTCTCGAGGTGCATGGGATTCGTGGCGGGTTCACCGGTGAAGGTGCCAAAACCGTTATACCCGCTGAAGCTCTGGCTAAAGTAAGCCTGCGCCTGCCGGCGGGCATGGATCCGAATCAGGTTTTTACTGTCTTTGCCAAAGCGGTTGGAGAGAATCTGCCGACAGGCTATGAAGTTGATGTCCGCAACCTCCACGGAGGCGCCGGTTTTTCTATTTCCCCGGAAAACAGGTACGTAAAAAACGCGGCTGACGCCATTGAGAAAACCTATGGGAGAAGGCCGGTTTTTATGCGGGAGGGCGGCTCTATTCCCATCGCCGCTTTATTTGACGGAATTCTGGGCATCCCTGTCGTTCTTATGGGGTTCGGTCTGCCTGATGATGGTGCCCATGGTCCCAATGAAAAATTCAGTCTGGCCCAGTTATATAACGGTATTTGCACGGTTGCCGAATATCTCGACAGGCTGCGGAAATAATCGTGGCACCATGGGAGGACGATTAATTTTGCGTCGCCATGAAGCACCGCGGCAATGACGGGACACCAACTAATAGGAGCCTGGACCTGGTAAAATCGAGAGGAAAAGAACAAACGTCAAGTAAAACGAGGATAAAGTATGCAGTCAATATCATGGCAGGATTTTGAAAAGGTAGAGTTACGGGTTGGCAGGATTATCTCAGTCGATGTATTCAAAGAGGCACGAAAACCCGCCTATATCCTCCAGGTGGATTTTGGTGAGGAGGTGGGCATTAAAAAATCGAGTGCCCAGATAACCGGGCTCTATACCTTGGAGGAACTGGTGGGGAAATTGGTTGTGGGCGTGGTCAATTTTCCTGAAAAACAGATAGGACCCCTGATGTCCCAGTGTCTTATCACCGGTTTTCATGACGAAGATGGTGAAATATCACTCTGCGTGCCGGATAGGAATGTCCCTCTCGGGGCTAAACTCTGTTGAAAAATAATAGACGAAGAACTGCTGTTGCAGGGTGTGATATGGAGAGTACATTGTATTAATGAAAAAGAATAATTTCCGTCTACCTCTACTAATCGGTCTGATCATGGCTCTTTTGAATGGATGCTCGGGCAAACCGCCTGTCGATATGGGAGTCCAAGACGGCAGACTGCAGCCCTGCCCAGCTAGTCCAAACTGCGTTTCCAGTATGGCGGAGGATTCAAGTCATGCAGTTTATCCGATCGAATTCAGCGGCAGCAGAGAAGAAGCTGTAGCCGTTGTGAGGGAGATTGTGGAGGAACTCGGCGGTGGCCCAATACTGCAGAAGCAAAACGGCTATTTTCGGGTGGAGTTTCGATCAAAAATCCTCGGCTTTGTCGATGATGTCGAATTCTACCTGCCGGAGGATCAGGATGTTATCCATATACGCTCCGCTGCAAGACTCGGTTATTATGATTTTGGTGTCAACAGAAGAAGAGTTGAGAAGATTCGTGCTCTTTTGCAAAAGAGAGAGCTGAAAGTATCTCCCTGACGCTGGAAGTGTTTCGGTTATCACAATCTCTAAACCTCATGAGACCCGGATTGTTCCGCCCTCTCCCGGAGTAAACCTGCCGCTAAGCCGATATCGGGAACCGGGGTAGTAAAATGTGCTTCTGGTGGCGACCCTGTCCGCCACCCAGGTTCTTCGTCCCAGTGCCAGGCAGGGTTCCGCCCCGTTGATCTTGAGCAACTCCCGAATCCAGGCCTCGGGGATGAGTGCTTCGACGGTATGCTCAACGCTGCTGATCGGGGCAATGCTCAGCAGATATTCATTGGGGGTAATCCGGCTGAAGTCCTGTTGCAGATATTGCGGAGCAACCGCGGGGTTAACATACCTGTCGGCCAGCTGGAGTGGGGTGTTGTTATCCATATGTACCATCACCGAATGGTAGATGGACTGGTATGGCTCAAGGTGCATGGCTTCTGCCAGGCCTGGTGGGATTTTTTCCTCACTGAGCAGATGGATGTGACATGAGTATTTGCCGCCCCATGCCTTTATCTCCTCGGCTATAGATCTTACTTCAAAAAGAGCCGACAGAGTTCTCTGCGGGGCTACAAAGCTTCCCCGACCCTGTTTGCGTATCAGTCTTCCTTCCGCCGCCAACTCGCGCAGGGCTCTGTTGACCGTCATTCTGGAGGTTTTGAAAAGTGCGCCGAGCTGAGATTCCGAGGGAATCCTTGAGCCGGTCTGCAGCTCACCCGTATCTATTTTCCTGCCGATATATTCCTTGATGGATTGATACATCGGCATTGCGGCCGCTGATCTGCTCTTGTGCGGCATGTCGTGGAATGGAGGTTTTACCGGGGACATATGCCGGGCAGGAGAGTGCTGTTGATAAACTGATTATAGACTCCGGAGAGCACCAGTTTTGTGGCCTTGTCTATATCCGGAGCAAAATAACGATCCTGATCATAAAACGGCACCTCAAGGCGCAGCATGGCTTTTGCCTTTTCCAGCGGTTCAGAGGTTTTCAGCGGTGCCCTGAAGTCGACACCCTGGCAGGCGGCCAAAAGCTCGATGGCGATTATCGCAGCGGTATTTTCAGTCATATCCCCGAGTCTTCTGGCGGCAAAGGTCGCCATCGATACATGGTCCTCCTGGTTGGCTGAGGTGGGCAGGCTGTCGACGGAGGCCGGATGAGCGAGCGATTTATTCTCGCTGGCCAGGGCTGCGGCGGTGACCTGGGCAATCATGAAGCCCGAGTTGAGGCCGCCTTTTTCCACGAGAAAGGGCGGAAGTCTACTCATATGGGTATCGATGAGCAATGCCGTGCGCCGCTCGGATAATGCCCCGATTTCGGCAAAGGCCAGGGCCAGGTTGTCAGCTGCCAGGGCTACCGGCTCGGCATGAAAATTGCCGCCGGAAATAATATCACACTGATCCGGGAAGACCAGGGGGTTGTCGGAAACACCATTGGCCTCGGTCAGCAGAGTTTTTGCCGAATTTCTGATCTGGTTGAGACACGCTCCCATTACCTGGGGCTGACAGCGCAGAGAATATGGATCCTGGACGGCTTCACAGGTTTTATGGGAGCTTTCGATTTCACTGTGACTCAGCAATTGGCGATACGTCGCCGCGACCTCAATTTGTTCCTCATGGCCGCGAACTTCATGGATCAATGCGGAAAAAGGCCTGCGGCTGCCAAGAGCCGCTTCGACGCAGAGGCTCCCGCTTACCATGGCTGCGGCAAAGAGATTCTCGACTGCAAAAAGGCCTTCCAGGGCAAAGGCGGTAGAGGCCTGGGTGCCGTTGAGCAGGGCCAGCCCTTCCTTGGGACCGAGGATGAGCGGCTGCAATCCGGCTATCTCCAGTCCTTTCCTGCCGGACAGCCGGGCACCCTGATGGCTGACTTCTCCTTCTCCCAGCAAAACGGTGGCCATATGGGCCAGGGGTGCAAGATCGCCGGATGCACCAACGGAGCCTTTTTCAGGTATGCATGGATAAACACCGGTATTGACCAAGGTGATAAGGGCTTCGATGATTTCCGGACGAATGCCTGAATACCCCCGGGCCAGGCTGTTCACCTTCAGAGCGATCATAAGTCTGACCGTCGACTCCTTCATGAATTTGCCCACACCTGCGGCATGAGAGAGCACAATGGAATGCTGCAACCGCTCAAGTTCATCCTCCGGGATGACCGTATTGGCAAGCAGACCGAAGCCGGTATTGACACCATATATAACACGTCCCTGCTCGATGACCTGGCGCACGGTCGCAACTGATTTCTCAATACCGGGAAGACAGCCGGGACTGAGTTTCAGCAGAACCGGTTCCCTGCTGATCTTCCTGAGCTCGAAGAGGCTGAGTCCGCCTCCCGATATTTCTATTGTTTCCATATTGCACCTGATTTGCTGGTGGAGAGTAATGTTACATTGGTGGATCCATTGTATATACATCTTAAAAGATAATCAAGTATTCTCGCCACGCAATTCTGGTTTTCCACTCCTGTAGAAGTGTCCCGATGCCGGTGTAGTGAAAAAGATCTGAACTTATTTTTTGTTCGGTATGCAGTGTTGCCGGCGGTTAACGGTCGACCGGTTTTCTGTGATGCTTTGATTTTAGGCGGACACTGCTCAAAAAAGTGGCATTATAGTTGTATATACAACTTGGAGGCGCTATCATTACCACTGAGAATGCTTTTATGATATACTTAAATAGAAAATAGCTGATGAAGGAGTCGCTGAATATGACACCGGCCACACCTGAGGGATGCATGAAGATTTGCCTTGATGACGACCTGCCTGAGAAGCCAGCCTTTGCCGAAGGTATACGACGCGCTCCGGACAGGGGGTTTCGTCTGAGCAGGAAACAGACCGAAATATCCCTGCGCAATGCCCTGCGTTATATTCCGAAAAAACATCACGCTCTGCTTTTACCGGAATTTCTCGAGGAACTGCGCACCCGGGGACGCATTTATGGTTATCGTTTCAGGCCCACGGAACCTATTAAGGCCAGGCCCGTGGATCACTATCGCGGCAACTGTCTGGCGGGCCGAAGTTTCCAGCTGATGATAGATAATAATCTTGACTTCGACGTCGCTCTCTACCCCTATGAACTGGTGACCTACGGGGAGACGGGCAGCGTCTGTCAGAACTGGATGCAGTACAGGCTGATCAAAAAATATCTGCAGGAGTTGCGGGAAACCCAGACCCTGGTAATGCAGTCGGGGCATCCGCTCGGTCTTTTCCGTTCCGGACCGGGCAGCCCTCGGGTCATTATCACCAACGGTTTAATGGTCGGTCTCTATGACAATCAGGATGACTGGGAGATAGCGGCCCAGATGGGCGTCACTTCATATGGACAGATGACCGCCGGCGGCTGGATGTATATCGGTCCGCAGGGCATTGTCCATGGCACATACACTACTCTATTGGGTGCCGGACGAAGGATGTGCGGCATCGCCGCCGACGGCAACCTTGCCGGTCTGCTCTTTGTCTCTTCCGGGCTGGGCGGCATGAGTGGGGCACAGCCCAAGGCTGCAAAAATCGCCGGGGCCGTTTCAATCATTGCCGAAGTCGATCTCTCCCGCATAGAAACGAGGTATAAACAGGGCTGGGTCGATATCGTCACTTCCAGTCTGCAAGAAGCAGTCTCCCTGGCTGAAAGGGCCAGGCAAAACAGGGACAACACCTCCATTGCCTATCATGGCAACGTGGTTGATCTGCTGGAATATCTGGCCGGCAACAATGTAAAAGTGGAGCTGCTCTCGGACCAGACCTCATGTCATGTGGTATATGATGGTGGTTATTGTCCCCAGGGTGTCAGTTTCGCCGAACGGACCAGACTTCTCGCCGAAGACCGAGGCAAATTCATCACCCTGGTTAAGCAAAGTCTTGCCCGCCATATCGCCGCCGTTGACAAGCTCTCAGAGCAGGGGACCTATTTTTTTGATTATGGCAATGCCTTTCTCAAGGCCGTTTTCGATGCCGGCATAACGGAGGTATCCAGGAACGGCATCGACGACAAGGAGGGTTTTATCTATCCATCCTATTTTGAAGATATCATGGGACCGATTTTCGACTATGGTTACGGCCCGTTCCGCTGGATCTGCCTGAGCGGGGATGGCCGGGATCTTGAAAGGACGGACAGGGCGGCCTTGTCCTGCCTTGATCCTGAGCGCCGCGCCGAGGACAGGGACAACTTTATCTGGATACAAAATGCGGCAGACAATAATCTGGTGGTGGGCTCCCAGGCACGAATTCTCTATGCCGACGCCGCCGGGAGAATGACGATTGCCCTGAAATTTAATGCTATGGTGAGAGAGAAAGAAATAGGCCCGATAATGCTGGGCCGGGATCATCACGATCCGGGCGGTACCGACTCGCCTTTCCGGGAAACCGCAAATATAGCTGACGGCAGCAATGTCTGTGCCGATATGGCAACGCAGTGTTTTGCCGGCAACGCTGCCAGGGGAATGACCTTGGTCGCCCTGCATAACGGCGGCGGTACCGGTATCGGCAAGGCCATCAACGGTGGCTTCGGTCTTGTGCTGGACGGTAGCAGCGCCATAGATGATGTCATCAGGTCCGCCATGAACTGGGATGTCATGGGAGGCGTTGCCCGGCGGAACTGGAGCCGAAATCCCAATGCCATGGAGGTGGCGGCCCAATATAATCTGGAGAACAGCAACGGAGATCAGATCACCATTCCTGCTCTGGTCGATGATGAACTGCTTGCTGAAACCATGAAGAAGATCACTTTTTCTGATTACCCCTGAAAGCCAGTATCTCCTGGCCCAGGGCCGGGGCTGCTCTTTTCATCGGGGCCATAAACCCGATTTGGGGTAATCGGGTTGCTTTTTAATGAACTCGTAAGAACTCGATACGCCTAATATTAGCTATCTCGAACTCTGTGCTTATCGCAGAGGGCGACTTCGATGACTTTTTTTTCTTTAACATCTCACTGCAGCATGTGAAGGACGATCTGATGAGCGCAAAATTCTTTAGCAACGCCAGGATTTATACTCCTCATGACAGCGGCTCCCCGCTTCGCGCCACTGAGCAGGGTGCACTGAAACATTATGAGTATGGAGCGATGATGGTTGAGGACGGCTTTATCACGGCCATTGGTGATGAAGGTGCCATCGTAAAAGCGATCGGACACGGTGCTATAGTGGAAGAGATCGATTGCCGGAGGAAATGTGTCATTCCCGGTTTTGTCGATCCTCATACCCACATGTGTTTTGCCTCACTCCGGGAGCATGAGTTTACCATGCGTCTTCAGGGTACGCCTTATCTGGAGATACTTGAGAAGGGTGGGGGAATTCTCTCTTCCGTCAAGGCGGTGGCACAGGCAAGTGTTGAACATCTTAGTGCGATGACCATCCGTCATGCCTCCCGGGCCTTGAGTTTCGGCACGACCACGGTGGAGATTAAAAGCGGATACGGACTCGATACCGTCAATGAGCTCAAGATGCTGGAGGCCATAGACAGAGCCGCCTTGTTTCTGCCGCTGGATGTGGTCGCGACATTTCTGGGTGCTCATGCGATACCGCCCGCCTATAGCAACGCGCCAGATGATTTTATTACCCTTGTTATCGAAGATATGCTGCCGGCCGTTGTGCGGCAAGGCGTTGCCGAACATTGCGATATTTTCTGTGAAAAGGGGGTCTTTTCCATCAATCAGGGTCGACGTCTGTTGCGGGCCGCCCAAAAGAGCGGATTGAAGGTGAAGCTGCATGCCGATGAGGTGCATGATCTGGGCGGGGCCGGCCTTGCTGTTGAACTTGGTGCCCTGTCCGCGGATCATCTGCTTGCCGTGAGCGCCGGGAATATTGAGGCGATGGCGACAAGCGGCGTTGTCGCCACGCTGCTGCCGGGTACTGCCTACAGCCTGAAGAAGCCCTATGCTCCGGCGAGAAAGATGATCGACCATGGTGTTCCGGTGGCTCTGGCAACCGACTGTAATCCAGGCTCAAGCTTCACCGAATCAATGGCTTTTGTCATCGGACTTGCGGTTATGAATATGGAGTTGACGCCGGCGGAGGCGCTCACTGCCGCTACCCTCAATGCCGCCTACGCCATAGATATGGCGGCGAAGGTGGGTAGTCTCGATGTTGGCAAACAGGCGGATTTTCTGCTGCTGGATGGGGAGACGCCGGCGATCCTCGCCTATCACGCCGGCGTCTCATCTGTTGACCGGGTGTATAAAAAAGGTGAACTGGTTGCCGGTGGTGCCGGAGTCTCAAGGGGAGAGTAAATGATATGAAAAAAATAGTTGAGTGTGTTCCCAATTTTTCCGAAGGGAGAAACAGAGAAACCATCGATGCCATAGCGCAGGCAATCGAAAAAGTCAAAGGCTGCCGTCTCCTCGATGTTGATCCGGGGGAGTCCACCAATCGTACCGTCTACACCTTCGTTGGTGATCCGGAAAGCGTCGTCGAAGCGGCTCTCGCTTCCGCACGTGTTGCCCGGGAGCGCATCGATATGCGGCGTCACCAGGGTGGGCATCCGCGCTTCGGCGCCATGGATGTCTGCCCCTTTATTCCGGTGCAGGGTATTACTCTAAAGCAGTGCGCCGGGATTGCCGAAAATTTTGCCAGGCGGGCGGCGGAAGAGCTCGGCATACCCCTGTACCTCTATGAAGCTGCAGCAAATCAGGATTACAGGCGAAAGCTCCCGGATCTTCGGGAAGGCGAATACGAGGGTTTGGCGGAACGCCTCAAAGACCCGCGCTGGAAGCCTGACTTCGGTCCCGGTGATTTTGTGCCGCAGTGGGGAATTACCGCCACTGGAGCACGAAATTTTCTGATCGCCTATAACGTCAACATCCTGGGGACGCCGAACCAGGCCCACCGCATTGCCCTCAATCTGCGTGAGGCCGGCAGGGGAGAAGAAGAACCGGGCCGACTCAAGGAAGTCAAGGGGATAGGGTGGTTTGTCGAGGAATACAACCTGGCCCAGGTCTCGGTCAATCTTACCGATTATCGGGTGACGCCCATTCATGTCCTCTATGAAGAGGTGAAACGGGAAGCCCGGCAGCTCAACCTTGCCGTTGCCGGCTCAGAGATAGTCGGTATCGTACCGCGTGAAGCCCTGCTGATGGCAGCCCAGTACTATATTGACCGGGAGAATCTGTTCATCTATCAGGAAGACCAGAAAATCAGGCTGGTCGTAGAGCGGTTGGGGTTGAACTCCGTCGCTTCGTTTGTGCCTGAAAAGAGGATAATCGAATATATCATCGCCGAACCTCAAGAGGAAGCGCTCGGCGGAATGAGTGTCCGTCATTTTGTTGAAGAAGTCGGAGCGCGCAGCTCGGCGCCCGGCGGTGGATCGGTCTCGGCAGTTCTTGCCGCCCTTGGTGTTGCCCTCGGCTCAATGGTGGCCAAACTCACCCATGGCGTTCGCAGATTCGAGAATGTACAGCCGGAAATGGAAAAGGTGATTCCGGTTCTCCACGACTTAATGGGCAGGTTGATTCCCATGGTTGATGCCGACACTTCCGCCTTCAATGAATATGTGGAAGGGGTGCGCATGCCGCAGAAAACTATAGACGAGAAGAGGGTCAGGTGGGAAAAGATGCAGTCGGGATTGAAAACGGCCAGTGAAGTGCCGTTCTCCATAATGCGTTTGGGTGATTCCGCATGGGATGCCTTTGTCGAAGTGGCCCGCCATGGTAATCCCGCTTCCCGTTCCGATGTTCAGGTCGGGGCCCGGGCGCTTGAGGCCGGCATCTGGGGAGCCTATCAGAATATTTTGCTCAACGTCATGGAGATCGAGGACAAGAAGTTTAAGGAGACGCTGTTGCATGAATCATTCAAACTCTCCGAGAAGGCAAGGGAGAAGTGTGCGGAGATTCAGTTAATCATTGGCACCCGGTAAAACCGAGGCACCCGAGGCCATGATTTTCCCGACTTCGGATGCACCGTTTAGCTCGGATAACTGGTAAGGAATCCTGTTTGAGCACCTGGATTACTATTCCGAGAGGATCTTGAAAGATAACTTGATCTTGGCGCGGTAAACGACTCCCTTGCCGTCTTCAAGCACCATATCAAGCGTTTTGATTTCAGCTATGCGCAGATCACGCAGACTCAAGCCTGCCGACTTGACGGCATTTTGTGCTGCTTCTTCCCAGGATACCGGACTTGATCCAACCATTTCGATGATTTTGTAAACACTTTCAGACATATTCGTTCTCCTTTCTCTTTTGTTGAGGTTGAGCGAAACTCCTGTGTGTCTCTTGTTTACCGGTGGGACTCTGCTTTTCCAGGCAAAGACTCAGCCTGTTCCCTTAGATCAGCTTAGTTTTAAAAAAAGAGTATGATCTCCCTGTATTATATATGCCGAACAATAAAAACTGAAGCGATTATATCGAGGAAGTTGTTTTTCAACTTTTTCTACGGAAATTTCAATATATAGATAGCCTTTTTCGGAAGAGATGTGTTTTCTTTTTTCAAAAAGGGCTGACCATGAGCAGATTCTTTTTAGGTACAGAAGAAAGGAGCATGGTTCGAGGTGAAAAGTGGAGGGTCCCGCTGCAGGATTGCGGCGATTTCCGGCTGCCGTTTAAACTCCCGGTCAAGGAAGACACGAATGGCTTTCCTGTTCCAGCCCCGGGGGTGTTCAAAATCGGTATACAGGGACAGATCACCATCGTAAAATGTAGAAGTTTCCAAAGAGTTACGTTCTTCAGAATTTATCGGCATATTGAAAATTGCCAAATTGAGAAAACTGATATCCTGATGATGCCGTACCGTAAAGTCAAGTGTTCTTCCCGCTTCTTCATAGCTTTCAGCAGGAGTGCCGAACAGCAGGTAGACATATGTTGCAATCCCGGCCGCCTTTAAATTTCTTAGTACATCTGAGGTGAGCTGGATATCGATTCCCTTGTCCATCCGGTCAAGAACCTGCTGGTCTCCCGATTCAATACCGAGCTTGAGCATGACGCAGCCGGATTTTTTCAGATTCCTGCAGAAGTCGAGATCGAGGAGGTGATGGGTAATGCGGACAAAGCCGTACCACGGCAGTCCCGGCATGGTGTCGTGGAATTCCGAGAGCAGCCCCGGGGGTATGGCATTGTCGAGAAAATGCAGCAGACGGGGTGCCCTCTTCTTTTTCAGGGTGGTGATTTCGGTAATCGCCCGTGCAGGGGGCATGTGCTCAAAAACGTTGCCTTCAGCCCGTTCAGGGCAGAAGGAGCATCGGCTCCAGAAGCAGCCGCTGGAACTGCTGAACGGCAGGATAGGACCAGGTGAAAAATACTCATCCGGAAGGAGGTCGTATCGCGGCAGGGACGGTTGAAGGTCATCACTCCCCAGAATTTTCAATAGAGGCTTTTCACCACGACCGGCAATGCAGTAATCGATGAGGCCTGAGAAGCAGTCATTCCATGCCGGGCTTCGCATCCAGGAGGTTATCAGACCTCCACCGACAATGACCTTCACCTGTGGAGCTACTATTTTCAGGCAGCCTATGAGGGCAAAACTGTTCAGGGCCTGACTGAGATAATTGATGGAAATACCGACATGGGCAGTTTGCAGGTCATCGAGCAGTTCCGGCAGTCTGGCCATCAAGAAGGGATAAAAGAGGCTTTTCTCCGGAGTTTGTGCAATGCGGATAAGGTCGCTGCTGCGCAGTGGCGATAAAACACTGTCGTGATAATTGGCAAAGCTTGCCGTTGTCGAATGATCACCATGATTTTCAAGCAGCCTGTTCAACTCAAGCACACACTTTTGATACCTGGGGAAGTTTGCATAGAGGGAGGTTGAGCGTATGGATGCCAAGTTGGACACGCTGTTTTTAAAAGCCCTCCGCGACCAGGAATCGGTTTTTTTCTCCGCTCGCTCCAAAAGATACAGCAGCCCTTCAAGATTAAGATCGGCAACGGTGCAGGGCAGGTTGTGCGCCAGCAATGCCCCGGCAAGCCGGGCAATACCCGCTGGTGGCTCGGATGGTTTGGCTATGGGAGGATAAAGCAGCAGCATTATAAGATGGGCTTTAAGAAAGTAGACCTGTTTCCGCCGGCCGGTGTAAATTCTGTCAGAATTCTTTTATTCCAACTCTGCAGGCCTGCAGTGATCTCCACTATATCTTATCTCTTGAAAAGCTTCATCATCATTTTTTTTCTGTAGACCTTCTATATCTCAGCATCAGTCTGCGATGCGGTTTTTTAAACCAATCCCGTTCCATAATCGTTTATTCCTTGCTGTTGTCTGTTTTCACCTTATACTATGGACCAATTTGACAAGAATAAAAATGACTCTTAACGAAACCATAAAATTCAACGGAGATTATATGATTACCTCTATAGGGAAAATAGTACCGATTTTAGCCGTCTTTCTGGCCCTCTTCTTTATTGAGTCAGGAGTGACTGTTGAATATGCCGATGCCAGATCGCGCGGGGGAGGACGCATGTTTTCCAGACCAGTACAGAAGGCACCGACACAGCAGAACATGAATCGAACCAACCAGACAACGCAGCAGAACAAAAGCGGATTTGGCCGTGGCCTGGCCGGCGGTCTGATAGGCGGAGCCCTCGGCGCCATGCTGTTCGGTTCGCTTTTAGGCGCCTCAGGCGAGGGATTCGGACTGTTGCCCATACTGCTTCTCGCCGGAGTCGGCTTTTTCCTCTACCGCCGGTTCAGCGCGAGGTCGCGGGCAGCGGGAAATGCCGGAGGAGGGTCTTCTGCGGGGAACATTTTCAATATGCAGGGAGACCAGCAGAGCCGGCAATCCTCCCAGGAGGATAATTTCAGCTATCTCACTCCAGTGGAGCAGGGCATACAGGAAATACAGCAGGCGGATCGGGATTTTGACAGGAATCATTTCATCGAAGTTGCCTCGGATGTTTTCTTCCAGGTTCAGGCCGGCTGGATGAGAAGAGATCTGGAGTCCTACCGGCATCTTCTGGGTGAGAAGCTTGCCGAAGAATATGCCGGTCACTTCGAGGAGATGCGTCAGGCAGGTCATATCAATAAGCTTGAGAGTATCGCCATCCGCCGGGTAGAAATTGTCAATGCCGGCAGTGACGGGCAGGAAGATTTTGTGACCGTGCTCTTTACCGCCAACCTGCTCGACTACACTGTGGAAGAGAGCAGCGGAGACCTGGTGGAGGGGTCCATGACCACACCGGTGAAATTTGCAGAAGAGTGGACCTGGGCACGTCCTACCGGAACCCAAAACTGGTTGCTTGAGGGTGTCAAAGTAGCAAGCGAATAGTTGCCGATACTTGCTTTATTGAAGGGGGATGTCCTTTACTTGCCGGTGAGGGATATACTCTTTTTTTACTAGGAGCCCGTCGGAGAAAGCACTTTTTCCACATCTCGGCGTTGTTTTCAGAAAACCAATGCTCGCAATATGAAGTATATGGCTGTGCTTGATTTCCTGAAAACGCCTTAATCTGTGAAAAAATGGCAATTCTCCGATAAACTTCTAGCTTTGGTTGATACTGATTGAGATTTTCTTTGCGGTGCAGGCCCATGCCGCGATGTGCTCAGATTTTGATGAGGGTGTAGAGTTGGATATTAGTCATTTTCGCAGGGAATATTTAAAAGGCGGTCTGCAGCGCTCCAATCTTGCCGCAGATCCGGTGCAGCAGTTTTCCGAGTGGTTCGAGCAGGCTCGTAAAACCGATGTCCCCGATCCCACCGCCATGATTCTGGCGACTGTGGATCCTTCGGGAAAACCGAGTCAGCGTACTGTCTTGTTAAAATATTATGACAACGACGGCTATGTCTTTTTCACCAATTATGAAAGCAGAAAGGCCAGGGAGATAGAGAATAATCCGAGGGTCAGCCTGCTCTTTGTCTGGCTGGAACTTGAGCGGCAGATTATGATAAGCGGTACAGCCCAAAAAATTTCAGCGGCCGAATCGGCAAAATATTTCATGTCAAGGCCCAAGGAGAGCCAGGTGGCCGCCTGGGTTTCCAGTCAGAGCCATACCCTGAGTTCCCGTCAGATGCTGCTCCAGAAATTTTCCGAAATGAAGAAAAAAATCGGTGAAGGCAAAGTCCCTTTACCTTCTTTCTGGGGAGGGTACAAGGTAAAACCCGACGAGTATGAATTCTGGCAGGGAAGAAAAAACCGGCTGCATGATAGATTTCATTATATTCCAGCCGGCGATGGCTGGACTATCGAGCGGCTGGCACCTTGAAAATGACCCGGCGCTCTGCCGGGTAAACAACTATCCTTTCACCACCGCCAGCGGCTGCAGGATAACCAGGACATCAACCAGATCTTCTTGATTTTGCATCACTGTATGGATGTCTTTGTAGGCACCGGCGGCCTCGTCAAGATCCTTTTTACTGCGAATTCCATGGAGAATATGCTGCCGGTCAAGCAGAGTTATCTCCTCGTCGAGTTTCAGGCTGCGTTGGGCTTCCTTGCGGCCGAGCTTTCTTCCCGCACCGTGCGAGCAGGAACAGAAGCTTTCCGGGTTGCCCTTGCCCTGCACGATAAAACTCGATGTCCCCTGTGAACCCGGAATAATCCCTTTTTCATTTGAATAGGCGCGGGTAGCGCCTTTGCGGTGGATAATGAGTTCCCTGCCGTAATGTTTTTCCCTGGCGGCATAATTATGGGCGGTGTCAATCGGTTCGTCAAAGGTGATACCCGGACAGAAAATCTCAAATATCTCTTCAATAGTTTGCATCATGTGGAGACGGTTGCAAAAGGCGAAATCAACACAGTAGTGCATTTCCGCCAGATAATCCGCCGCCGTTTCGCTGGAGAGGGGAAGAGAGGCCAGCTGCCATTTGGGATCCACCGGAGTTTTCCACTTTTGATTCAGTTTTATGGCGATTTTATTATAGTGGCCGGCGACTTGATATCCCAGGTTCCGGCTGCCGCTATGCACCATTATCCAGATCCTGTTATCGCTTCCCTTCTGGATCTCGATAAAATGATTACCCCCGCCGAGAGTGCCCAGCTGAGCCAAAGCATTGTCGTATTGGCGGGAGACAATCTTGAGTTCATGGAGCCCTTCCGGCGTTTCGGGCATCAGGTCAGGGCTCTGTTTGCGCCTGTGGTGCTTGAAGCCGGTTGGAATGAACTGGCGGATGTTGCCCAGAATCTTTTTGAGGGTCTCGAGGCTGATATCGCTCAACGAAGTCCGCATGGCGCAGACTCCGCAGCCGATATCCACACCAACGCCATTGGGTACCACGAATTCCTCTGCGGCCAGCACCCCGCCGATGGGCATGCCATAGCCGAAATGGGCATCTGCCATTACGGCTATGTGGTGAAAGGCGAAGGGGAGGTTGGCCAGATTTTTAGCCTGTTGCAGGGCGCCCTCCTCGATATCGTCGAGCCAGAGCATGATCGGAATCTTTTCAGTCGAGAGGATCTTTTTCATAATCGTCTGCATTTGAAATGGAGGTGAGTATGCTCAGGACAATCTCTTTGAATTCCTTTTCGTGAAGATCGATATCGTCGTCTTCCCGTATGATAGCGCGGAAATAGTTGCCGATCGTCTTCAATGACGAGCGGGGCAATTCCCGCGATAAACCTGTAGTGACAGCAGTGGCGGTGGAGGCGTCATAGTCGCGCCGACCGTGGGCCCAATTGATTATGTGACTATAATAGAGAAGTGCGCGATCAAGCAGGATATAAGGGAACTGCGAATTTTTGTTGGGACCGATACTAAGGCGTATTCTGCCGGTATCTATGCCAAGTACTTTGATTTTCGAGGCAATATTCCTGGTACCGTATACCGCGCCCAGTGCCCCGAGCGCCCCGCCGATGGATGTGAAAATGCCGAGGCTTGAGCCACCCGCGGCAATATCGAGTCCGGCGGCAAGGGCTGCTCCGCC
The DNA here is from genome assembly GCF_016919005.1 of Desulfopila inferna. Lineage (NCBI taxonomy): Bacteria > Pseudomonadati > Thermodesulfobacteriota > Desulfobulbia > Desulfobulbales > Desulfocapsaceae > Desulfopila > Desulfopila inferna. Next base: position 139,499 of record NZ_JAFFQE010000008.1, on the reverse strand, counting down.
CGCGCCTCCGGCTACGGCAAGCTGACTTCTTTTCAGCCCGAGAAACTCCCAGGTCTGACTGGCAAAGAGATCCTGGTGGAGAATGGAATGGGAAGGCAGTTGATAATTGAAGATGTTATGTTTATAGAGCTTCTTCATGCGCAGATGGTGGTTCTCTTCCATTTTTTTTATGTCTTCGAGGTAGCGCTGGAAAAGTTTTTCCTTGGCCTGCTCGATAGAGGCTCCTTCGCCCAGCGACTTCTGCAGGGTGTAGCGCAGGCAGGCCGATATCATTTCACAGATAATATCTGCACTTCTGCTGTTGCGCGACTGCCAGTCGTTCTTGAAAGTATTGACGACATAATCAAGTGACTTCTGCCAGTCCTGTTCGATGGATTTAAGAGCTTCGAGCAGCATGATTCTTTCGCGGTAGGTGGCTCGGTGAGCATTGAATATCCGGCTGGAGTTGAAATGTTTGCGAAACTCCGTCTTCCATCTCTCCAGGCTTTCCCTATCGTCCGCTTTGCAGTTGAGAATCGCCATTCTCGGTTTACCGGAGAGACGGAGTATCTCCATTTCGGCAAGATCCACATTGCGGATAGGTCTGGAGCCGTCGGCCACATAGATGATACCCGCACCCCGCAGTAGCGGACGCAGCAGTTCGCAATCATGCTCCAGATCGCGATCATACCGATGTTCCGAATAAAATTTCTCGAGTGGACTGATGCCCGCATCGGCATAGCGTTTCAGTTCGGAGAGCATCCGGCCAGGATTTTGAAATCCCGGTGTATCGGTGAAAGAGATTATAACCTCTCCATCAATAGTCACCGGAAAGGTGCGGCAGAGTATAGTTTCACCGGGAAGGGGGCTGATGCCGACGGAATCATCTTCCGCCAGGGTTGAAAGTACGGATGATTTTCCCTCGTTGGGGTGACCCATTATGGCAAATTCCGGGATCATGTCTGCTGCTCCTCAATATCTTCTAAGTGTTCGCCGGACTGAAAAATAGCGGCAACATCGCAGCATTCACTGATCTTCTCTCTCCAGAGCAGGATCTCCTGCCGTCGCGGCGGTATCAAGACCCCGTCCTTGCCAGGTTTTCCCAGCAGGCAAACGGCAAGCGGCGTTTTTCCATGCAGGCTGTGGGAGATTTTTTCCAGGAAGAGCAGATGTTCCCTGATCGGTGCCATCCACGCTTCAAAGAGAACGATGACCGGGGTTTCTTCACGGGCAATGTCGCTGATAATAGCTTGATCATCCTCGTATGTTTTTAAAATGATCTTGCGTTTTACCGGGTGATAACCATAGGGCAGAAGAAGCTGTTCAAGGCCGTCTTTACTGAAGAATTCCGCAGCTTCATCAGGAACAAGAACCACCGCATCTTCCGGCTGTCTCCTGTTTCCGGCAGGCTGTGGTGATTGTTGCGGGTGTTCGGACGGGGCACTTGCCCGGGAATGTTCTTCTGCAGCCTGGCTGGTAACCAGAGGGGTGCGCATACGGCTGCTGATGGCCAGGAATTTTCTCTGCCTGAGAAGGCGGATAATGTTGCGTTTCTCCATGAATGCACCACAAAAGAACAGAAGGACCCGCGGCAGCAGCCCATAACACAGCAGGCTCATGAGCAGAAATGGCCACCATGATGTCAGGTCCTCGGTCAATAAATGGTAGATGCCCTCTTTCAGTATAATTCTACTTCCTTCAATTTGTGCAAGGCTCGGGGAGGCAAGTTCCGCAGGAAGAAACCATGACCAGGGCAGGGCAAGAAATTTTACGAGGCTATGAAGTTTCTCAGCTCCAAGCTGCAATGTCGTTTGCCAGCCGAAGGCCAGATCCGTGGTCGTTATCTTAAAAAGAGTGACGGCCAAAAGACCGATGTTGAAGGAAACGCCGAAAAGCTGGCCACGGACAAAAAGAGGGCGGCTGAAAAGCCTGCTGTTTTTTTCGGAGAACAGCTGATTGAAGCTTTTTTGTTGGTCCTCCTTGAGATTGTCGAAGACGCGCTTTTTTATAAAGCGGACGAATCTGGTGAATAGTGGCCGCAAAATTATGCGCAGATTGGCTCGTGGTTTCCGAAGCAGTTGCGCAGCAATATTTTTCAGGAAGAAGAGGACAATCAGAAAGAGCTGTGGCAGCAGGAAGACAATGAAAAAGGTGAATACGTTCAGTGGGGTACTGCCTGTGTAAGCGAAATAGGAAATGCCCATCCCAAAACCGATGATCAGGCCGGCGGCGAAAAGCAACAGGGTAAAGAGTTGAATGGCCCCCCGGAGTTTTTGCCCCGGCAGAAAGGGATGATCTGCCTGCAACTCGGCAGATCGCCTGTTTGCCAGCCAGACCGCAAGGCTTTGATGGTGGGTGGCTACTTCCAGTTCACCGTTTTTTTTGGCCTCGAGGAATATCCGTCTCTCCCGCAGATGTAGCTTTTCTTCACTATCTGCCTGAAAAAGGTCAAGGCCGATAAAATATTCGAGATCGATAATATCTTCAAATTTCCACAAATCTTTCATATTTTTACTATAACAGATGATCTCGTAAAAAGTCACCGAAGTTGCCGGGATGGGCCGAGGAAAAAGCTAAACGATATAGATCGGGCCTTTTACGAGTTCATCATAACCAAAAAGAAATATAAAGGCTGGAACTTTACAAGCCAAGAGCTACGCTGCCCGAATGCCTGTAGAGTATTTCATATGGCACAGTGGTGGCATGAGATATGTTATTCAGCGAATAAAACGGATTGTCCCGACTGGGCGCTCCTTATTCAGCCTTGCTCTCTCAAGTTCTTCGAGTTGGTAGGTGTCAATCAGATGGCGAATATCGGTTACATACTGTTCTCCTATTTCCGAGTAATGACGGAGACCGCCGGCCAGAGTGTAACCATCGGGGACTTTACCCTGCTGCCTTAGTTTATGCCGCATTTCCCGGAGTGAGGAGTATGCTCTGGAAGTGTTGATGGTATGCATATAGCTGGCCGTGGCTTGGAGAATGGAATCAAAAGCGGCGACCTTCACTCCGCCATAACGCGAGGTGATAAATTTGCCCCTGCCGCTCTTGGGTAAATGCTGACCATAGAGGGCATTGCCCTGCTGTGCGAATCGGGAGGTCCCCCAGCCGCTTTCGGTGATAGCCTGGGCAATGGTCAGTGAAACCGGCACGATGTCGACTCGTTTCAGCAGTTCCTGTGGATTCGCCTTCGGCGCTGCATAATCTTTGGCAAGGTTGCGATACCATGCTTTTCTCTTGTCATCGATCCAGAGATTTCTTTGGGAATCTTCCAGGAAACGAATCAGCTGCTCGCGCTTCTTGAGAATATTCTCATTATTTTTGAGAGCATGGGAAAGAACCAGCGAGGTAAACTGCGACATTCTCTCCTGCGGGAGCTGATGCTCCAGATCTTTCGGCAGATTGACGGAGTGGAAATCAAGCGCTCTGGAACCGTTGCGTATCTGCTCAAGCGTTGCCTCCTGATCCGCCAGAAATTGTTTGAAGGCAGGAGTTCCGGTAAGCACAATTCTTTTTTCTGATTTGAACAGTGTGTCAAATAAATGCAGATTGAAGGTTTTGACATGTTCAAAAGAATACTGAGTGAAAAAGGTATATGGTCTGAAAAAAACTACCAGCAGGATTACGGCGAGGAAAACGACATACCGAAGAATTGAAAGTATATCCTTTACCGGTTTGGAAGTGATTCTTCTGCTCATAGCCATTGATGATTATTAGACTGTCACAAAAAGTAAGAAAACAACAAGATCTGTGAATCGGCCTCTGCAGCCAAAGCACTTATAGCTCGACTGGGCTGGTAACCTATTGATAAAGTCTGCCCGCGTGACTTATCCAGCCATGGTCTCGTCTGCCGGCCGGATCATGATGCGTCCAGTGAAGCAGTCCACCTTGCGCGTTCCACACATATTCACCCCTGAAAGTAACAATATCACCCACTCGCAGGGTATCGATCCGGGGAGCAAGGTCGATATTGTGGACAATGAGAAGCGTCAGCTTCGAGTCAAGCCGTACAATGAACCTCTGATGTCTGCTGTCTTTAAGGTCGTCACTGAGTACGGCAAGTACGACTCCTGAACCGGATACCGTTACCTCGCTGATTTTCCCCGCAAAAGCCTGCTCAATACTCAGATCGACTGCGGCTTGATCCTGAGCTAGTCTATCCGGGTAAAAACGCAGCAGCACGGCCGGCAACACGAGAAACAGTATGATCAGAGCTGGTATATAACGAATTTTCATGGGAAAATAAACTCTTTTTGGTTTGAAAGTCAGCTGATAAATATAGTCCATACTTGGCAAGTTGTCCATATTTCAACATAAAAAGAGAGGCATACCGGGCATGCATCGGAGTTGGATTAATGTTATTCCTGGGTAAGAAAATCATATAATCCAACCCAGCTGAACTGGACTCTTTACAATACCCCCTTGAGGTGTATAAGTGCTTTGGCGGTCCACTTGAGAAGTTTACCTAAAAAGTATTTGGTGAATAACTAACTCTGATGATAGAGTTATGCTGGACCATAATCCCGGGGAGGAGATCATGGTATTCAATATATTAATCCAGCCAAGCTGGATCAGGACCTGCAGAGAGATTGTTTTCCAGCAAAAAAAGTTGGGAAAGCAATCTGTTATGTGCTGAGAAGGAAGAAGATGAAAATCGTACTATTCAAGAATTTATCATGGCAGTTTCTGTATGCAGTTATTATTGGAGCTCTGCTGTGTACATTCAGCCTGGCGGATGAGTTTTCCCTCAAAGCAAACGGAGAGATCGCGGTAGACGGACAGCGATTTGCCGGGATGGAGGAGTATCTTCAGTCTGATTATTTTCGTGAGAATGGTAAACGTTGTGGTGTGCGGAAAGCAGAAGGCGCGCTCGATGAGGCACTTGCCAGGTCAACGTCTCATTGCACCTATTTCTTGACCTCTATCCAGGATGAATACCAGCCGTCGCAAGTATTCACTTTGCCTGTCTGGTGGCATGTAATTACCGATTCCAATGGCCTGGGCTACATATCAGACAGTGCCATCAGGGCCCAGATGGAGGTGCTCAACGAGGACTACAGGGCCACGCAGGGCACTATGGGTGAAACCGGTTTCGATGTCAGTATTCAGTTTGAACTCGCAGGTATTACCAGAACGGCAAATACTGCATGGTTCACCGACTCCGATGCCGACGAGGACGCCTATAAGCAGGCCCTGGCTGTTGATCCCGACCGTTATATCAATATCTATACCAATGATGGCAGGGGATATCTGGGCTATGCCTATTATCCCCAAGGCAGCGCCGGCGCCTATTGGGATGGCATTGTGCTCATGTACGGAGCGGTTGGTGGAAGAAATAACGGCTTTGGCAGTTTTGATCAGGGGCGGACCCTGGTGCACGAAATGGGTCATTATCTCGGCCTCTTTCACACTTTTGAACATTATGATTCTATTTGTGACAATTCCTATTCCGGCGGCGATCGTATCGTTGATACCAACGCAGAAAGTGAGGCACATCTTGGTTGCTCTCAAACCTATACCTGTGGAACGGCGGATCCCATTCATAATTATATGAACTATACCAACGATACCTGCATGAACAGCTTCAGTAGAGAGCAGGCAAATCGTTCAGTCTGCGGCCTGGTTAACTACCGGCCCGGTCTGATGGTTGCATCCGAAGTTGCTCTTCCTTCAAGGGACGCCGTCATTCCACCATTTCTTCTGCAGCTGATTCTTAATAATTGATATCATGTTGATGGTATGGCATGCAGGAGCGACTAACGGTAGCCTATATAATTACTATTGAATATATTTTTCAGCCGAATGAATGCAATGGATGTCAGTGTATCTGCTCGAAATAACATGCGAAAATCGAGAGCATTACGTGCACGGTAACTGTGACAAAGTAGTATATGGTGCTCTGTGGTATGGTGTAGGCGGATTGCGCACAAGCGTTTTTGGGCGCTTTGTGCGACATAAAAGTGAGAGGTGCCGCGACTTAATTTTTACCAAGGGTATTATGAACTGCAACCAGGTCGACCTAAGGAAAAGAATTACTGCAGGAAATGATGATAATTCTCAGCGAAATGCTACATTGGGTAATTAATCACGAATATTCTCTTTGCACATCAAGTTGAGCAACTTGGGCGAAGGTAATTTGCTGATAGCGCGTTTAAGTGCCTGTTTAATAGAGGAAAATTCCTTGACAGGTCCGGCGGATGCTTGGTAATGAATGGTCGTTCATTCACTGTTTTTTTAGACCATGCTGATTTCAACCGGCTTGTACGAATAGTGTAGAAAGTTTAAAGGGGCAAAAAAATGTCAAACGAACTGGTTTACTCCGCGATTGCTCTGATTGGCATCGCACTTCTCGTTCCTCTCATTATGGTTCTTACCGGCTTTCTTGGTCCGAGGGCCACGGGAAAGGCAAAAAATGAGGCCTATGAGAGTGGAATCAAAAATATCATCGGTCCGGCCGACCAGAAATTCAGTGTCAAATTCTACCTGGTTGCAATTCTATTCATCATATTTGATATCGAGGCGGTGTTTATGTACCCATGGGCAGTCGGTTTGCGCGAACTCGGCTGGTTTGGGTTTAGTGAAATGGTGGTGTTCATGCTGCTGCTTCTCACCGGACTCATTTATATCTTAAAGAAAGGGGTGCTCAATTGGCGTTAGGATTGGAAGCAAAACTGGGAGACAATGTTCTCACTACCAGATTGGACGATATAATAAACTGGGGTCGTCAAAATTCGCTGTGGCCGTATGTATTCGGCACGGCCTGCTGCGCTATCGAATTCATGAGTGCGGCGGCTTCGCAGTTTGATATCTCCAGATGGGGGGCCGAAGTTATCCGCTTTTCACCGAGGCAGGCGGATCTGCTGATGGTCTGTGGAACCGTGACCTATAAACAGGCTCCTGTTCTCAAGAGGATTTATGATCAGATGTCTGAGCCGAAATGGGTTGTTGCCATGGGGGCCTGTGCCAGTTCCGGAGGCATCTATGACAACTATTGCACCGTCCAGGGAATAGATAAAATTATTCCGGTGGATATCTTTATTTCTGGTTGTCCTCCCCGGCCGGAAGCGGTCCTGGATGCCTTGATGAAAATCCAGGAGCAGATAAAAGGCGAAAGTATTCTCAATGACCGTCATAAAGACTTTAAAGGGATTTTAGACTGATTATGGATGCGACGGCGATAGAAAAACTGAAGACCGCTTTTCCGTATGCGGATTTGGCCGAGGTGCTTGATTCAGTGGTTATCGAGGTTCCTCCGGAAAGGCTGCATGAAACTCTGGCAACCCTGAAAAATGATGCGGCTATGAACTACGCTCTCCTTCTCGATGTCACGGCGGTGGATTATCTCCGCTACCCCGGCCATCAGCGGGAGCGGTTTGCCGTAGTGTATACATTGCGCAACTGGGAGGAAAACAGAGTGGTGCAGGTTAAATCCTACGTGGCCGATCCGGCCGTCGGGGTTCAGACCGTTACCGATCTCTGGGCGTCCGCCAACTGGGGTGAGAGAGAAGCCTACGACCAGTATGGCATCAATTTTTCCGGGCATCCCGACCTGAGGAGAATCCTGAACCATTGGCAGTTTCAAGGCCATCCCCTGCGCAAGGATTATGATATCACCAACCGTCAGGTTTGCCTGGAGTCAGACAGCATGGAAGGTCCGATCAGGGCGCGTCTGGAGAAAAATGGGATGACGGAAAGCGTGATGAATGACATCAATACCGAGGTGATGTTTCTCAATCTCGGTCCCTCGCATCCGGCAACTCATGGCGCCATCCGTATCCTGACCGCTCTGGACGGTGAGACTATTCTGGCCAACGTCAATGAAATAGGCTACCTCCACCGGGGTTTCGAGAAAACGTCGGAAGAGAGGAACTATAATCAGGTCATTCCGCTGACGGATAGGCTCAATTACTGCTCGGCCCTGCTCAACAATATTATCTATGTCAAGGCCATTGAATCATGGCTGGGAGTAACAATCACCGAGCGTGCCCAATTCATGCGGGTAGTGCTTTCTGAATTTTTCCGCATTCAGGATCATCTGGTCTGTCTGGCCGCCAATCTCCTCGATATGGGCGGGTTGACCAACTATTGGTATCTCTATAACGAGAAGGAAGCCTCCTATGACCTGATCTCCAGACTGACCGGAGCCAGATTGACCAGTACCTTTACCAGGGTCGGTGGTATGTATCGTGATTTTTACGAGGGCTGGGAAGCGGATATGGAGCACCACCTCAAAGACATCGAGAAAGGGGTTGGCGACAGCCTCGCACTGGTTTTGAAGAACCGTATAGTCCATGAGCGCAGCCAGAACTGCTGTCCCCTGCCGGCGGACCGCGCTCTTGCTCTCGGTTTTACCGGCCCCTGTCTCAGGGCCAGCGGAGTTCCTTTCGATCTGCGCAAAGATTCCCCTTATTACAATTATGAGTCCTTCGACTTCAATGTACCGGTGGGCACAAAAGGTGACGTATACGACAGAATCATGGTGCGCTTCGAAGAGATTTTCGAGTCCATCAAGATTATCCGTCAGGCCATGAAGATGATTCCCGGAGGACCGGTCAATATCACAGATTATAAAGTGATTCTTCCGCCCAAAGATGAAGTGTATACCAATATCGAGGCTCTGATCAGCCACTTCAAGCTGGTATTCGAAGGAGTCCGGGTTCCAAAGGGGGAATGGTATGACAGCGGCGAGGCGGCCAATGGAGAACTCGGTTTTCATTTTGTCTCCGACGGTACCGGACAGCCTTACAAATGCAAGGTCCGCCCCCCTTGTTTCTACATAATGGGTGGTTTCCATGAAATGGTGGAAGGACAAATGATTGCCGATGCAATTATCAATCTTGGAAGCATCAATATAATCGGTGGGGAGTTGGATAGATGAGTGATCGTTCACAGCTTATTGAAACAGGAGAGCCTTTCGCATTCGATCCTGAGCGGGACGCCGAGTTTGAGCGACTGGTAAAGCGGTATCCCACCAGGGAGTCGATGATCCTGCCGGCACTGTGGCTGACCCAGGAACAGCAGGGTTGGATCTCCGCCGAGTCCATCGGCTATATCGCCGATAGGATCGGCACTTATGCAGCCAAGGTGTTTGAAGCCGCCACCTTTTACACCATGTTCCATCTGCAGCCCATGGGCAAATATCACATCAGCGTCTGCCGGACGTTGTCGTGCTGGCTCCGCGAGAAGCAGGAGATTGTCGACTTTATCAGGAATGAAATCGGCATCAAGCCCGGGGAAATCAGCGAAGACGGCAAATTCAGCCTGGAAGAGGTTGAGTGTCTGGGCCATTGCGGTACCGCCCCGGTGATCAAGGTCAACGGAGACTTCCACGAGGAGATGAGCGTGGAGAAGATGAAATCACTGCTGGCCGGCTTAGAATAAGGAGGGCGTGTAATGGAAGTGAAGATACTCAGTGCCAAATTCGACATAGAAGGCGCCCATACCCTTGAGGTGGCTAAAGAGCACGGAGCCTATGCCACACTGGATAAGCTCTTCGCCATGGCCCCCGATGAGGTTACCGAAGAGGTAAAAAGAAGCGGGCTGCGCGGCCGTGGCGGCGCCGGTTTTCCCGCCGGAGTGAAGTGGTCGTTCTTGCCCAAGGATACCGGCAAGCCTGTCTACCTTACCGTCAACTCCGATGAGTCGGAACCGGCAACCTTCAAGGACCGTTATATTCTGGTACGTGATCCGCATATGCTGATCGAAGGCATCATAATCTGTTGTTATGCCATCGGTTGTCATGACGCCTATATCTATATCCGCGGCGAGTATACCTCTCAGGTCAAGATCCTGCAACAGGCACTCGATGAAGCCTATGCCGCCGGCTATCTCGGGGATTCCGTCGACGGACATGATTTTAAACTCGATGTTACCGTGCATAGAGGCGCCGGCGCCTATATCTGCGGCGAGGAGACGGCTCTGCTTGAGTCCATCGAGGGCAAGAAAGGGCAGCCGCGCAGCAAACCTCCCTTTCCCGCGGTGGTCGGTCTTTATGACAGCCCCACCATTATCAATAATGTGCAGAGTATAGCCTCTTTGCCCTTTATTCTCGAAAAAGGCGCGGACGCCTACAAGGAGTACGGCACTGAGAAAAGTTCCGGGACCCATCTCTTCGGCATATCCGGTCACGTCGAGAAACCGGGAATGTATGAGTTGCCGTTGGGCCTGCCTCTGTTGGAGGTGATTGAAAAGATGGCAGGCGGCGTCTGGAAAGGCAGGAAGATCAAGGGAGTTATACCCGGTGGCAGTTCAACTCCGGTGCTTACCGCAGAAGAGGCCAAGACCGTTACGCTTGATTATGAGTCGATGGCCGAACATGGCACCATGTTCGGCTCCGGCGGCATCGTGGTGCTGGATGAGACGGTGGATATCGTTGCCCTGGTGAAAAACCTCATTGATTTTTATCACCATGAATCCTGCGCTCAGTGCACTCCCTGCCGTGAGGGCCTTGGCTGGATGTTGAAAATCGTTAAGAAAATCCTGGATGGTCACGGCAGTACTGACGATATCGAACTCCTTCTGGAGTTGTGCGACAATATCGAAATGAAAACGGTCTGCGTACTTTCGGCCGCCTGTACCATGCCGGTGCGCAGTTATTTGAAAAAGTTCCGGCATGAGTTCGAGGCATATGTCGAGAAGGGTGCCTCGATGCAGGCCGCTGAAATTCAGAAATAGGGCAAAGCTCATGGCTGAAAAGATAAAACTGTTTGTTAACGGCGAAGAGGTTGAGGTTGAATCAGGCAAAAACCTGATCGATGCCGTCGGTGCCGTAGGAATAGAAATTCCGCATTTGTGCTATCATCCCGCGCTTGGGGCCGACGGTAACTGCCGTCTTTGTCTGGTTGGTATTGAGGACGGCAGGCCGCCTCTTGTTCCGGCCTGCAAGACTCCGGCGGTGGAAGGAATGAGGGTTCAGCTCGACACCGACAAGATCAAAAAAATCCAGAAGGACATCATGGAGTTCGAGCTGATCAACCATCCCATAGACTGTCCGGTGTGTGATCAGGCCGGTGAGTGCTCTCTGCAGGATTATTACATGAAGTACGACTGCCAGGGAAGCCGACTGATGGTGGACAAGGTGCCCAAGGCCAAGAGGCTGGATTTCGGCAGCGGCGTGGTCCACGACCAGGAACGGTGTATCCTCTGCGCCCGCTGCGTCAGATTCTGCCGGCAGATCACCAAAACCGGTGAACTCGGTATCGTCAACCGCACCGATTATGCACGGGTCGCCATCTTTCCCGGCAGGCCGCTGAATAACAGATATGCACTCAACGTCGTCGATCTCTGTCCGGTGGGAGCCATGACCAGCGCTGATTTTCGCTTCAAGCAGCGGGTCTGGTTCCTGGAGAAGGGAGAGGGAATCTGTCATGGCTGCAGCAAGGGCTGCAATATCTATATCGATCACAACCAGGAGAAATATAGAGAGGACATCATCTATCGATTCAGGCCGCGGCATAATGAACAGGTCAACGGTTATTTTATCTGTGATGAAGGTCGCTTAAGCTATAAAAAAGAAAATGAGCAGCGGCTGCTGGAAGCCCTCAAGAAAGGAAAATCCATCGATCTCGACAAGGCCATGGAACTGGCTGCGAAGATTGTCGAGCAGGCAGCGAAAGTGGTTATCCTGCTCTCTCCGAATCTTTCCCTCGAACAGATGGCGGCCGGCCGGTCTTTTGCCAAAAAAATCGGCGCGCAAATCTCCGGCTACAGCGACGGCATGTTCCTTGCCGGGGACGGTGACGACTTTCTCATCCAGGATGACAAATCCGCCAACCGGGCAGGCTTGAAGATGCTGGGAATCGATGACACTGAAGCTGTCTTTATCAAAGCGCTCGAACAGGCTGATCTGCTGATCAGCGTTGATAATGATCTCTACGGCGCCGACGGCAAGGCCCTCGAGAAATCTCTCAGAAGCGCTTCGCTAATCGCCTTGAGTTCCCATCTCTCGAAAATGACCGAACAGGCGGAGATAGCTCTTCCCATAGCTTCCTATAGCGAATATGCAGGTTCGGTGGTCAACTGCGACAATATCCTGCAGTCTTTCACCCAGGTCATCCACAAGACCGCACTGCCGCCTGAGGCCGATGAGGTTATCCATCAACTGGGCGGGCCATTGGGAAGCCGTGAAGAAATCTTTAATGAGATAAAAAAAGGTTCTGGTCCACTGGCCGGTGTTGATTTTCAGAGGATCCCTGCCGAGGGATTGCCATTAACCTAAAGCGAGGCTGCACATGTCAATGCTTGATATTCTTATGATTATATTCCGGGTTTCATTCGGGGCCTTTGTGCCGCTCTGCTTCATTGCGGTACTCGTCTGGATGGAGAGACGCGGTGCCGCTTTTTTTCAGGACAGAGCAGGCCCTAACAGAGCAAACATCTTTGGATTTCGAGCTGCCGGGCTTGTACAGAATCTGGCAGATGCGGCCAAGCTTATTTTCAAAGAAGATGTGGTCCCGGGGCATATCAAACATAAGATCTATTTTATTTTCGCCCCGGTAATCGTCTTCTTTACCGCGGTGGTGTCCTTTGCCGTTATACCCTTCGCCGATACCATGGTGCTTGGCGGCAAGCACTACATAATGCAGGCGATTCCTACAGATCTCGGTATCCTCTGGTTTCTGGCCCTGGTCAGCTTTGCTGTGTACGGCATTATCCTCGCCGGTTGGTCGTCAACCAATAAATACGGGATGCTAGGTGGCTTGCGCTCTGCGGCTCAGGTCATCAGCTATGAGATTCCCATGGGTCTGGCCCTGGTCTCTCTGCTGGTTGTCTACGGTACTGTCAATCTCAGTGAGATGGCGCAGTTCCAGGGACAGCTGCTCTTCGGATTTATACCGATGTGGGGAATATTTCTTCAGCCATTGGGAATTATTATCTTTGTGGTGGCGGCTTTTGCCGAGGCCAACCGGACGCCTTTTGATCTGGCCGAGGGTGAGAGTGAGCTGGTTGCCGGATTTCACGTGGAGTACAGCGCCATGAAGTTCGCCATCTTTTTTATGGGAGAATATGTGGCCATGTTCGCCTCCAGTGCCATTATCGTCACCCTGTACTTCGGCAGCTATCAAATACCCTGGCTGGCTACTGAAACTTTAATTGCCTATGCCAAGCCTCTGGCTGTAATTCTTATGATTCTGCTGCCGGTGCTGATGTATTATTTTGCCGGCTGGATTCGAAGAAGCAATGTCAGCCACTATTATCGACTGAATGATCCCAGAAAACGTGAGGCGAAAGCCTATATCAGGGTGTTGTGGGGACTGGTGGTCATTCTTGAACTGCTGCTTGTCGTGATACTTCTGAGCAGCTCCGGGGGAGTGGCTGCCTCTATCTTTGCAGCTCAGCTGCAGATATGCACCTTTCTCCTGAAGACGACGCTGATGTGCTTTGTCTATGTCTGGGTTCGCTGGACATTACCGCGATTCCGTTATGATCAGCTGCAGAGACTCGGCTGGCAGACACTTCTGCCGCTGTCGCTGCTCAATATCTTCATAACCAGTGCGGTTGTGGTAGCGTTAAGTTAAGGGAGAAGGAAATGGGTGCCAAAGTAAAAGTCATAAAACGCGAGGGCTCGAGCCTGCCTGAGAGACTGTATCTGGTGGAGGTCTTTAAGGGAATGCGTGTCACTTTAGGGCATTTTCTCAGGAACCTGCTCGACAACTCCAAGCTGTATGTGAGACATTATCCTGAACAGCAGCCGGAGATTACCCCCCGCTGGCGGGGGCATCACAGACTGACCACCCATGAAGACGGCTCGATTAAATGCGTGGCCTGCTTCATGTGCCAGACAAACTGTCCGTCAAGGTGCATCATGATCGAGGCGGGTGAACGGCTGGACGGCAAGGAAGAAAAGATGCCGGTTCGCTTTGATATCGACCTGCTCGAATGCATCTACTGCGGCTATTGCGTGGAGGCCTGCCCGAAAGATGCAATTCGCATGGATACCGGGATATTCTCAGTTGTCGACGACAATCCCCAGGTAATGATGAAAAGTCTCGCCGAGTTGGTGGCTACCCCCGGCGCATTCGATGAAGAAGAATATAAGAAAGGGGGCGTTTGATATTATGTCCGAATTCCTGTTTACCGTATTCGCGTTACTTGCCGTAGTTGGGGCGTTGGGACTGGTACTGTTCCGCCATCCGATGAACGGTGCCGTTTCTCTGGTAATGACCCTGATTTCCCTGGCAGGACTGTATTCGCTGCTCTCGGCCAAGCTGATATTTGCCCTGCAGCTTATTGTCTATGCCGGGGCGATTATGTCCCTGATCCTTTTCATTATCATGTTTCTCAACATCCGCAAGGAGGATCTGCCCGAGGAGCGGTGGCGCTGGGCTTACTACCTGGGAGGTACCGTGGTGCTTACCCCGGTGGCTCTGTTGCTGATGAAGGCCGTCAAGAGCCTGCCCGGCGTCGAGGCCACCATCGTCGGAGAAGGTTTTGGGGAAGTCAAGGAGGTTGGTCTCGTGCTCTTTCGGGAGTGGCTGCTACCCTTTGAAATTATATCAATCCTTTTGCTGGTTTCTCTGGTTGGATCCGTGGTGCTGGCAAGCCAGAGGAGGGCCAAGCTATGATAGCGGACTACCTAACCCTGAGTGTTATCCTCTTCTGTATAGGCGTACTTGGAGTGGTATCGCGACGAAATGTGTTCACGGTGTTCATGTCAATCGAGCTGATGCTCAATGCCGCCAACCTGGCCTTCATCGCTTTTGCGCGGTTGCATGAAAGTATGGACGGGCATGTGCTGGCAATGATGGTCATGGCCGTTGCCGCAGCAGAGGCCGCCCTGGCTCTGGCTGTGGTCATTCTGGTAAACAAGCATAAACGAAAGCTGGATACTAACGTATTCAGTCTCTTGAAGGGGTGATCAGATGGAACATACCGTCACATATCTTGGACTGATCCCATTGATGCCGCTGATCGGTGCGGTGGTAATCGGGCTGATGCACATGTTCACCTGCACCGGCAAGCCGATTTCGGAAAAACTCTATGCCATCCTCGCCGTTATCGGCCCGGTGCTCGCTACCATACTTGCCTTCAGAGCATTCTTTCAGGTCAAGGCTATGCCGGAGGAGGCGCGATTCCTGACCCAGAAAGTCTTCACCTGGTTTCAGGTGGGAGAGCTTGATGTGGCCATGGGCTTTCTTGCCGACCCGCTCAGCGTGCTTTTCCTGCTGTTCGTCACCTTTATCGGCACGCTTATCCATTTCTATTCGATCGGCTATATGGCTGGAGACGAGAATTTTGGCAAATTCTTCGCCTATCTCAATCTGTTTCTCGGATCAATGCTTATTCTGGTATTGGGAGACGGCCCCGTGGTCATGTTTGTCGGCTGGGAGGGCGTCGGTCTCTGTTCCTATCTCCTTATCAGCTTCTACAGCAAGGAGAAAGATAATGTTCTCGCCGGAAACAAGGCCTTTATCGTCAATAGAATAGGCGATCTTGGTTTTATCCTCGGTATCTCCCTGCTGTTCTGGGCCATCGGTTCGGGCGGTTTTGACTATATATCACTCCGGGCTGCAGCAGATGGACTTGCTCCGGCAATGGGTCTGGCAATCTGTCTGCTGCTTTTTTTCGGAGCAACAGGGAAATCCGCCCAGATTCCCCTCTACGTCTGGCTGCCCGACGCCATGGCCGGTCCCACACCGGTTTCCGCTCTGATTCATGCGGCAACCATGGTCACCGCCGGTGTCTATATGGTGGCCAGATTCAGTTTTATTTATGTGCAGTATCCAGCTGCCGGAACCGTGATCGCCTGGGTAGGCATACTGACCGCTCTTGTTGCCGCTATTTTCGGCATGTTTCAAAAGGACATCAAGAAGGTGTTGGCGTATTCGACCGTCTCCCAACTCGGCTATATGTTTGCCGGGGTTGGTGTGGCCGCCTATTCCGCCGGTATCTTTCATGTCTTCACTCATGCCTTCTTCAAGGCTCTGCTTTTTCTCGGTGCCGGTTCCGTTATCTATGCCTTGCATCATCAGCAGGATATCTGGAAAATGGGGGGCCTTAAGGCCAGAATGCCCATCACTTACTGGACCATGCTGATCGGCTGTCTGGCCCTGGCGGGATGTCCGCTGCTCTCCGGTTTTTTCAGTAAGGATGAAATTCTTTATATGGCGCTGGCTCACGGATACCAGGGAGTCTGGCTGGTTGGAGTCATCGTTGCCGCCATGACCGCCTATTATACCTTCCGTATGTTTTTCCTGGTCTTTCACGGCGAGTCCCGGGATAAAGAGGCTTTTGAGCACGCCCATGAACCACCAAAGGTAATGACCGTACCCTTAATTATTCTGGCCATAGGCGCTGCTTTTGCGGGGTACCTCAATCTGCCGGCGATATTCGGCGGCGGACAGCAGGTGACTCACTGGCTCGGCACCAGTGTGGTCGAGCATCACCCCGAGGCCAACCATGCTTTGGAATTTCTGGCCATTGCGGCCTCTATAGCCGCTTTTGGTGTGGGTATTTTCATTGCCTATAAAAAGTACGGCCATGGGGCCGAGGAGCCTGAATTTTCCGGATTTGCCAGATTTGCCTACAATCTTTTCTATGTCGATCAATTGTATCATGCCGTATTTGTCCGGCCGTATCAGGCTATCGGCGACCTAATCAAGAAGATTGTCGACCCTTATGGTGCCGATCTTCCAATCAAGCTGTCAACCACGCTCTATCAGCTGCTGGGCAAAGCGTTTAAAGTATTTCAGGTCGGATATGTCAGGGTCTACGCCATTTATATGGTCATAGGACTGAGTCTGATGAGCCTGTTTTTATCACAAACACTGAACTAGGAAAGGTGTATTATGTTTGAACATGTCCTCTCAGTCATGATCTTTCTTCCTCTTCTTGCAGGAGCAGCGCTGCTGGTGTTGCCTGTGGAGAAAAGCGGAGCCCGGACCATAGGCCTGGTCATCTCGGTCATAGTCCTTATCTGCGGATTGAAGGTGTGGGTTGATTTCAGCGGTGGCGGCGGTCTGGAATTTGTTGAAAAACATCTCTGGATAGAATCCCTGGGCATAAACTATCATGTAGGAGTAGACGGAATCAGCCTTTTTGTTCTCATGGCGGCCGCTGTGCTCTTTCCTCTGGTGTTCATGGTTTTTGCCTCTAAGTCAAAATATTATTACTGTAATCTGCTCATTGCTCTCGGGGCCATGATCGGCGCCGTTGCAGCTGCCGATCTTATCGTCTTTTATGTTTTCTGGGAAATCATGCTCCTGCCTATCTTTTTTATGATAGGCCTCTACGGGGGGGAAAGACGCATCGCCGCCACGATTAAGATAACCATCTACACCATCTCCGGTTCGCTGCTGATGATGGCAGCCCTGATTTACCTGGCTGTATCTTATCAGGCCCAGACGGGTGTGTGGAGTTTCGAGATTGCCAGAATGGCAACCCTGCAGCTGGAGGGCGGTTTTGCCTTGCTCGCTTTCATCGGCATGATGCTGGCTTTTGCCATAAAGATCCCGCTGTTTCCCTTTCATACCTGGTTGCCGGATGCCTATACCGAAGCCCCTGTGTCGACGACATTTATCCTCTCCGCCATCATGGCGAAAATAGGGGTGTACGGCGTCATTCGTTTTGTTATACCTGTTTTTGAAGGAGAAATGGCCCGTTATGCCATCATCCTCGCCTACTTAGGGGTCATCGGGTTGATGTACTGCGGCATCGCCGCCATTGCTCAGCGGGACTTCAAGCGAATGCTGGCATTTTCATCAGCTTCGCATATGGGCATTATCGCTCTCGGCGTATTCTGCATGAACGTGCAGGCCCTTACCGGAACTCTGTTCCAGATAGTTGCTCATGCCACCAGCACCGGGATTTTATTCCTTTTTGCCGGGGTACTTGAAGAACGCACAGGCACCAGGCAGATAGCGGATCTCGGAGGGGTGGCTTATCGTGCCCCTGTTTTCGCCACCTTTTTCGCCATTGCCATGCTGGCCTCCGTCGGGTTGCCCGGAACTAGTGGATTTATCGGCGAATTTCTGATTATTCTCGGAGCTGTCAAATTTAACATTGTGGTTGGCGTCCTGGCGGGCACAACCGTTATTATCGGCGTCTGTTATATGCTATGGATGTTCCAGCGGGTATTTTTCGAGAAATCCAACGCGGCAACGGCGCATTTCAAAGATCTCACACCATATGAAACCCTGGTGTTTCTGCCGGTGATTCTCTTGATTCTGGTGATGGGCATCTATCCTCAGCCCTTCCTCGAGAAGATAACTCCTGCCGCCCAAAAGCAGGTGCTGCAGATGGCTTCCAAAGGTGAACAGCAGTTGGTGAAAATGATCGAATCAGATGTCAAACATGAACCGATAAAGAACTGAGGCGGGACCCGTTATGATAGATTTTGTGCTCTTACTCCCACTACTGATCGTTGGCTCAGGCGCTATCTTTCTGATGCTGCTGTCAGCCTTCGAGAAAATTGAGACCGAGATCGCCTCCTATGTCGGTATGGGCGTCTTTCTTGTAGCTTTTTTCGTGCAGCTGGTCAGCACCGCTTCGGGTGATGTCGAGATATTTACCAGCGTGTTTAATGGCATGCTGACAGGCAACAGTTTCACTCAAGCTGCCGGTCTTATCATCACCGCATGCGGATTTTTCACCTGCATGAGTTCGCAGACCTATTTTCAGCAGAACAGATTCTGTAAGCTGGAATATTACTCCCTGATCGCTTTTGCAGCCTGCGGCATGCTGCTGCTGACCATGGCCCAGGAGCTTATAACCGCCTTCATCGCCCTTGAGATAATGTCGCTGGCCATTTACGTCCTGGTTGGTTTTCACAGACAGGATATCAAGGCCACGGAAGCTGTTCTTAAATATCTTATCCTCGGTGCTTTTGCCGGAGCCTTTTTTACTATGGGCAGCGCGCTGATGTACGGCGGTGCCGGCAGCACCAAATTCCTGTTGATCGGCAATTTTATCGGTGCCTATGGCTTCATGGAGCAGCCGGCTTTGGTCGTCGGTTCCTTTTTTATCTTAATTGCACTGCTTTTCAAGGCTGCCGCCTTCCCATTCCACGCCTGGGTGGTAGACGTCTATGACGGTGCCTCAATGCCCATTACCGGCTTTATGGCAACTGCTCTCAAGACCGCCGTATTTGCGGTCTTTGCCAACTTTCTCGTTCTGGATACCGGGCTGCAGTCTTCCTGGGTTACCTATCTCTTCTATATTGCCGTCTTCACCATGTTTGGCGGAAATCTGATTGCCATCGGCCAGAGCAATCTCAAAAGAATGCTGGCGGCTTCTGGTATAGTGCACAGCGGGTATCTGATTGTCGCTCTTGTCGCATTCACCACCCGCGAATTTACCGGCAATATCATTGTTTTTTATCTGGCGGCTTATAGTGTCGGCACCCTGGGAATGTTCGCCGCTCTTTCCTATCTCAGTGGTGAGGGAGAGAAGCGCCGCACCTTTGCCGACTTCAAGGGATTGGCTAAGGTGAGGCCCTATTCGGCGGCGGCCATAACCGTTTTTCTCCTCTCCATGGCAGGGATTCCCCCAACCGTGGGTTTTATGGGAAAGCTCTACATTATTCTCAATGCCATTCATGCAGGCTATGTAGCGCTCGCTGCCCTGGCGATTGTCAGTAGTGTCATTTCGATGTGGTACTACCTGCGGCTCATAATTACCATGTACTTTGATGAGGCTCAGGATGACTTTGCAACGGTGCGCTCACCTCTGGCACCGATATGTACCTTTATACTGGCAATCTGCGTTTTTGCCTTGAGCCTTTTGCCGATTAGCGTTTAATGCCTTACTCTTAAAAATTCGTGATTAAAGACAAGGGAAAAGCAAATTCTTTTAACGCAAGCGCCTCAAATTGATCGCAAAGTCATTTACCCCTCAATGGGGTACTGTAAAGAGTCCAGCTCAGCAGGTTTAATTTAAGAAGAATTTCGGAACTACGGAAAATACAAGGGGAACCTTGATTATCAGTGAGAAAAGGAGCCTACTATGAAAGCAAAAGATATACTGGAAACCAAGGGAAGCCGGGTTGTCACCTGTCATGAAGACAATACCCTGTTGGAAGTCTTAGCTGTTTTTGCGGCAAACAAAGTAGGATCATTGCTTGTCGTTGACGATAATGACAATATCAAGGGTATAATCGCTCCTCGTGACATTCTCCTTGTGGTTCTCAATAATCTTGAAGATATAAAGAATACCAAGACCAAAGAAATCATGTCGACCAACCTGATCGTTGCCGGCATGGATGATAGTGTTGGGTATCTTCAGGCGATCATGACGGAAAACAGGATTCGTCACGTTCCTATCATGGAAGGTCCCAAACTCAAGGGAATCCTGTCGATAGGTGATGTCGTCAAAGCACAGATGGTTGAGAAGGAGGTAGAGAATCGCTATCTCAAAGATTATATTGAAGGGAAATATCCTGGCTGATTACTCCATACTCTTTAATCGTAACCGGATTTGCCAAAAAGCGCCGCAGTCGTGCATCGACCGCGGCGCTTTGCCATTTTCCGTCAGCTTCGCCGGATAAAGGTAAGGGCGCTAAGAGCGGCCAGACCGGGACTGTATCTTTGACGATCTGCTCAGGGAAATTGAGAATAGATGCCTACCTTTTCCTCTCGCGACGGCTTATTTGCAGACCAATTCAGCTGATGGATAAGTATCTTAAGACATGCTGATTTCTTGCAACAAGAAGAGAAGTCGGGGGCTTCTAACGTACGTTCTGTTTTCTTGAGGAGGTTGTTCAGAAATAAGTCAGTAATTATAGAATCGGCAGAGGGGAGGGTGTTTGGTTCGGGAATTCGCTTCATTCACTTGGAATGGGAATCATTGCCGCACTGTCGTCTCTGTCGTTGAGAGCCTGCACAAGCTCTCCAAGCCCTTTCTCCAGAAGATTGAGATGCTCGTCCGAGAGTTTTTCCAGAGCACCGCTAAGTTCCCCCTGGGCCGGTCTGGGGGCTTTGGCCAGTAGTTGATTTCCCTTTTCAGTCAGGGAGAGATGAACTGCCCGCTGATCCTTTTTGCTGCGTTCGCGGCTGACAAAACCATCTTCTTCAAGTTTATCGAGCATGTTGCTGCAGGTGGACGGATGTATAGCCAGTGAATTCGCCAGCTGGGAAACCTTGATGCCCGGCTTGGAATGCAACTCATAGAGCATCCAGAGTTTGGCGCTGCTTAAGCCGCACTTCTTTTCAACAAATTTAGAATGCGCCTGTACGGTTTTGAACAGTATGCGAAGGTGCTGGGTTACTGTGTTGATTTGAGCTGTTCTTTGTTCCATTTGTCCTCCTGATAACAATCTATACGATGCTTTTAAACTGTTGATCAGATGATATCCAGCATTATTTCAGCCGCCTTGCATAAATTTTAGAAGAGCCCGGAAAACCTAGAGGTTTCCCGGGCATGAACCGCTAAGATCACTAAGATCGTACTGCTTTATTGTGCTGCTTTTTTGGCTTCTTCAAGCCATTTGTCCCATGTTTCCTGGTTGTCGGCAATCCATTCATCAACATGACCTTCAATTGCTTTCTGGCTTTTCTCGCCGGCGTTCATGCGAGTGTTCTGTTCGTTGATGTCAACGAGCTCTATTTCAACCAGTTCAAAGAATTTCTTTATCGCAGGGTTTGCTTCTGCAAACTTCTTGTTGGCGACAATACGTATATCGGAGACGACATATCCAAGTTTTATCGGATCGGAAACGGCACCTTCGATACCTGATTGAGTCATACGGTCAACACCGGATTTCTGTGATTCCTTAGGGATAATTTCCGGAACATTGATCCACATGACGTCTTCACCCGGCTTCAGTTTGAAAATCGTCCAGTTTGGCGCCCAGGTATAGAAGAAGATGGGTTCACCTGCTCTGTAGGCGGCAATCGCGGAAGCCATTCCCGCTTCATAGGAGGCCTTGATGGGATTGATGTGATCATCCAGGTCGTAAACATCCATGTGATGGGCAATGACGGTCTCGCAGCCCCATCCCGGAGGACAGGCCGTCATATCGGCTTTGCCGTCACCATCCTTATCAAATGCTTCTTTTACCTCGTCACGTTTAAAATCATCCAATGATTTAATATCGTATTTCTCTACATGCTCCTTGGAGACAAGGTAACCCTGCAGGCCACCGGCCTTAACGACATAGCCGTATGCATCGGCGTAATCATAAAAGTTTTTTGGAAATTGGCCTTCATGATTGGGAAACCAGCCGTTGGTCCAGTAATCGACATCGCCGAGTGTCACGGATTTGTAAAATATAGGATTTTGCAGGTCTTTGGGCTTTTCAACATCATATCCCAATTGCTCAAGGCCCCTGCGTACCAGAGCCTCCTGAAAAAAACCGGTGTTCCATGTTGCCCGAGCCGGCTTGACAGTTACGCCTTCACCGGGTAATGCCGAGAATGCGGCATTGGCTCCGGTTAAGACGAGGGACGATACAACAGCACTCAAAAATAAATTCTTCATCATAGTTACCCCTCATTTTGTTCTTTTTTTCCTTTACCCATTGATTGGGTGATTCTGTCCAAAATTATTGCCATAAGAACAATTGACAGTCCGCCAATTGTTGCAAGACCAATATCGAGAGTGTTAAGACCGAGAACAACAGGCGCTCCCAATCCTCCGGCACCAATCATAGCGGCTATTACCACCATTGAGAGAGCCATCATGATCGTTTGGTTCAAACCTGCCATAATGGTCGGCAGTGCCAGGGGGATCTGGACTTTGCGGAGTACCTGAGAATTGGTGGCGCCGAAAGCCAGCGCGGCCTCAATCAATTCAGGGTGAACCTGCCTGAGCCCCAGACTGGTCAGTCTGATGATCGGCGGCAGGGAAAAAATAATGGTAGCCAGAACTCCGGCAACATTGCCAACAGAAAACAACATGACGATAGGGACCAGGTAGACAAAAGCCGGTGTGGTCTGCATGGCATCCAGGGCTGGCCTAAGCAACGATTCGAATCTGTCACTGCGGCCGGCCATGATCCCCAGTGGAATGCCGACTATTGTACAGAAGATTACCGAAGAAAAAACCATGGCGAGAGTCGTCATAGTATCGGGCCATAATCCCAGCATCCCTATAAGAAAAAGCGCTACAATGCTGAAAATAGAGAGCCTCAGTCCGGAGACACGCCAGGCAATAAGCGCCACAATTGCTACCCAAATGAGTGGGTGAACCCACAGCAGTAGGTCCTCCAGTCCGCTCAGCGTGACCTCAACAGGCCATTTTATTAATTGGAAAAACCAGCGGTATCCTTCTACCAGCCAATCGACAAACTGACTGATCCATATATCCAATGGTATGACTTTATCTTCAAAGCTGAACATCGCGTTTGCTCCTGAGAGTAAGAATTAAGAGGAATAATTGCTTTCTTCGGTATTCTCCGCACGATGAAGGGTGCGCAAAAACCTGTTTTTTGAAACGGTGCCGATATATTTCTGATTTTCATCCAGGACGGGTACCGGCCAGGGATGAGAGGCGACCAGCGGCAGAATATCCTGAAGACTGTCGGAATTCTTCACCGCCTCCACCTCCGGAAGAAAAGCACCTTCGATACTCCCCCTTCCGTCATTGCCCGCTTCGATGAAATCGCGCAGTGAATCCGTAGAGACTATTCCAAAAAAACCACGTTCCGAACTGAGCACATAGGCGAATTCCCGGTCGGAGCTGCTGAGCTTTTCCAGGATAGCACGGGGGCTGCCCTCTTTGCGATGCCATACATAGGTGGGGTAGCTGTCCCGGACAATATCTCCAGCTGAAATGACTCCGGTGGGATCGACTCCTCTGAAAAAGGCCCTGACATAATCATCTGCAGGGTTCTGCAGGATCTCCTCAGGGGTACCGACTTGAACAATGCTGCCGCCTTCCATTATCGCGATTCTGTCGCCGATGCGGAGGGCCTCGTCAAGGTCGTGGGAAATAAAGACAATGGTCCGCTCATCTCTATCCTGCAGTTTGAGGAGCTCATCCTGCATTTCCGTGCGGATCAGCGGATCGAGAGCCGAGAAAGCTTCATCCATCAGCATAATGTCCGGATCAACTGCCAGTCCTCTGGCCAGACCGACACGCTGCTGCATGCCGCCACTCAATTCACTGGGATACGCTTTTTCCCAGCCGTCCAGCCCAACCTGCTTCAGGGCATTATAAGCACGCTCTTCTCGTTTCTTCTTTTCCATGCCGTCGAGTACCAGACCAAAGCAGACATTATCCAGTACCGTCTGGTGAGGCATCAGGGCGAAGGACTGGAAAACCATACCCGTTTTCCTGCGGCGGAATTTTACGAGTTCATGACGATCCATTTTGAGTACATCTTCGCCGTCAACCAGAACTTCGCCGGATGTTGGTTCTATCAATCTGTTGAGCATGCGGACCAGGGTGGATTTGCCCGATCCCGATAGACCCATAACGACAAAGATTTCACCCTGCATTACAGAGAAACTGGCATCCTGGACCCCGACGGTTAGTCCGGTTTCTTCGTAAATTTCCTCTTTGCTTTTTCCCTGTTTGAGAAGCTTGAGGCCTTTCTGGGG
Organism: Desulfopila inferna; assembly: GCF_016919005.1. NCBI lineage: Bacteria > Pseudomonadati > Thermodesulfobacteriota > Desulfobulbia > Desulfobulbales > Desulfocapsaceae > Desulfopila > Desulfopila inferna. Next base: position 115,044 of record NZ_JAFFQE010000008.1, on the reverse strand, counting down.
GTCCTGTCCGAAAATTTTAAAGAGGTTGTTAACAGTGATTTTTTCCATGATATTCTATCAGAATTTAGTCAGAGAAGTTCCTGGTTTTATGTTTCATTTATTCTTTTAGTCAAAAAATAAACGTTGCTGAAGAGTGGGGAATCTTGGTGCATTACACCTGAAAGTTGTCGTTGAAAACAACTAAGATTATATATTAATCATGGCCGGGCTAGGCTCAAGATAACAGAACGATTTCTATTCACGTTCAGGTGAAAAATGTGCCAATAAAAATATATTTATACAAAACAATATATAGCAATATAGTATTTAATGCATCATTTATTATTCAATAAATTATTCTTCAATAAGAAAAGCGATATCCAGGCCGGGGCTCACTGAGAACAGATGAAATAGCCGTCTAAAAAAAGCCTGTTTTTCAGGGTCCTTATATCAGCGGTCAGCTTTCAGCTGGTCATCGGAGTGATTTGTGGCAGCTTTCTATTTAATCCAAAGGGGATAAATGAGGAATGTGCAGGGAAAAGCCGTTATACAATAATGGCCCTGAATCAAAAAGGAACATTCGATGTAAAGGTGAGAACTTCACCGGAAAGCGGATGGCTGATGCTGAGAGAGGCGGCATGAAGCATCATTTTATCTCCTTCTCTGCCGTTTCCGTAGAGGGAATCACCCACGATAGGGGCGCCAAGTCCAAGGGGATGGGCGGCATGCAGGCGAAGCTGATGGGTCCTGCCTGTAAGCGGTTGGAACATAATTCTGGTACAACCATTTTCCTTTGCCAGTTTCCGCCACAGGGTGATACCATTTTTGCCGTTGACGGGGTCATGGACCTGATACGGCCGGTTGTCTATATCGAGCCTGAATTTAAGCTCGATTCTTCCCTGCTGCTCAACAGGGAATCCCTCTACCAGAGCGATGTAGATCTTTGCCGGTTTTCTCTGTTCAAACTGCATAGAGAGGCTGCGGTGAGATTCTCTGGTTCTGGCGAGAATCATGACACCCGAGGTATACATGTCCAGGCGGTGCACAGCCGGCTGGGGGATAAGATCGGCAAAGCGTCTGTGCAGACGGGAGACTACACAATCCTGCCTGTCCGGCCCGCGCCCCGGCACGGCTAAAAGCCCACCGGGCTTGTCGATTACAATGATCTCTGAATCATGGAAGAGCAGATTCATGACGGGATGGCCCTGCCTTCCAGTGTTTCCTGGAGACCACAGAGCAGGAAGCCCATGAGTGGTTGGCATTTGTCGGTACATGCCGGGTAAAAATGACCGTGGTGTCTGGTTTTTGACCTGTTGCTTCTGCCCCAGTAAAATTCAGATATGCCGATGGGGATAATCTGTTGCTGCAAGGCATGATTGAGAAGTTTTGGGGCACAGCAGTCGCCGGTGCCGGTCGGTATGCCCCGATTATCAGGGAAAAAAGAGGTGAGCCCGGCCGCCTGGCCTTTAAAATTGTAAATGGTGTAGAGCGAATGGAGCCTGGCTGTCAGCTGTTGCGACATTTTTCTTCTCTTGTCTTTAAGCTGCCTGTATTCTTCTGGACTTTCACAGCTGTCCGCAAGGTGCTTCGTCAATTGTTTTATCTGTTTTTCGGTATCGTTGTTCACTTTCAACCAGAGCTTTTCTTCGAAAAGCGGAGGCGCCCACCCGGGTAAACTCCAGTGGCCGTTGTATTGTCCTGAAAAGGCATAGAGCTTGATACTGTTGCCATTCTGTCTCACCCCTTCCAGCACTCCGAACATTTTCCCCCTGGCTTCACCAAAAAGGCCCTGCGTCGAATATTCCGTCTCCGCCGGGGTTGGTGTAAAAAGATCAAGACTCATTTTCTTCTCAAGCTTTTCCATTAATTCACGGCAATATTCTCTGGTGTTTCCCGAAGGAAGTTGGTGGTCTTTGCCACAGAAGCCGCAGTAACCCCGGACTCCCGGTTCTGAGGTGGATAATGCTGGAGATCGATTGATCGCTGTCATGTTATTTCTTTTGCCATATTGCCAGATCAGGTTATGACTCTGAAGTTGCAAATAATATCTATGGAAATAGGGGCGGCTCGACGGTTTTTTTCAAGAGATTAAAAAGTTGCATCCGAAACAAGCATGTATTAAAAATCCGGTTCACATGGTATACCATTCGTCATTGCTGCGATGGAGTCTTTGTCATAGTCAGTGCCCGCAGTGTCTGCGCTTACCGGTTGCTCTCCTGTTTAATCGGCGGAGGTTAGTGAGGACTCCGATATCAGCTCTATGCACTCCAAGGGCACATCTTTCCAGGGTGGGCGGTACATTTATCGAGTGTCTCGATTTAATCCCTCACGGAGCAGACTTCGAAATTGCTCATTCCTGGACAGACATAAAGATGGTGCGTTCCGATTTGATTTTACCACGGGAGTAAGAGATGTTGCGATTAGCAGATATCAGAATTCGACCCAAATTGCTTTTCCTTTTTATTCAAACAGGAATTTTTCCCATTGTCGTTGCCGGATATTTCTTCAGCAGCTGGATGGAAAAGTCGCTCATCGAAGAGTCTTTCAACAAACTGACCACCATCCAGGATATCCGCAAAGGGCAGATCGAAAACCACTTCGCCAAAAGCTTCGCCGATATCCGTCTGCTCGCGGATTCCGAGCGGATTTATACTTTCCTGGGCAGGATGTCCGTATACAAGGATAACCTTGATACATCATCCCTGGATGGATTTAACATCTCTACAAGAGAGTATGCGGACATTATCAAAAATATTCAAAAACCGCTGCAGGATTATACCTTCCTCAACAGCTACAGTGATCTCTACCTCGTTAATGCCGATTTCGGCCAGGTTATGTTTTCGGTGAAGAATGGAGAGGATAATGGAGTAAACCTTCTCTATGGAAGTCTCAACCGCAGTGCATTGGCCAAGGTCTGGAAGGATGTCATTGAATCGGGTACCACGGTTATTTCCGACTTTGCGCCCTATGCTCCCGCGGAGAACAAAGAGGTGGCCTTCATCAGTCATCCGGTGAAGAATTCTGCCGGAGATAATATAAGCGTAGTCGCCCTCCGCTTCGACTCCGATCTTATCTCGAAAATCACCGAATCACGTAAAGGAATGGGAGAGACCGGAGAATCCTATCTCGTCGGCTGGCAAGAGGATACGGAAAGTTTTGAGTTCAGAAGCAATATGACGACAATGGGAGAGGGCAAATATGTGGTCGGTTATGATCTCGGCAAAAAACTGGATTACTGGCTCGATGCAGCAGAATCAGGAGAAGAGGGCGGCAAGGGCATATATATAGACAGTGCCGGCCAAAAAGTGCTGGTCGCCTTCAATAAGCTGAAGCTTGAAGGACTCGACTGGTATTTGATCTCCAAAATCGACAAATATGAAGTCACTGCGCCTGTTCGTGATATATATAGGAAGGTGGGAGTTTTCGCGCTGCTATTCACGGCTCTTACCGCTATCTGGGCCTGGTTTATCTCCAGGGGTTTTACCCTTCCTCTCATCAGGGATATGCATTTTGCCGATGCCATCTCGCACGGAGATTTCAGTACTCAGCTCAAATCGAACAGAAAAGATGAGCTTGGCGACCTGGCACGTTCTTTAAACAAGATGGCTGCCAACCTCAAAGAGGTGGATTGGCTGAAGTCGGGAAAGGAACAACTGGATGACACTATCCGCGGGGAATTAGGACCAGATGAGCTGGCCCGTCGCTGCATTACCTTTTTTGTCAAACATTTCGAGGCTGATCTTGGAGCCATCTACATTCTTCATGAGGGCTGTTTGGAGCTTAGAGCATCCTATGCCTTTACGGATCGCCGCGGAAATTTCAACTCCTTTGTCCCAGGTGAGGGAATGGTAGGGCAGGCAGCTCTGGAGACGGAAATCCTCTATTTTTCAGCTATGGGAGAGGATGCACCTCAGATTAACTATGGCGCCGGTGAAAAACCTCTGAATACTTATCTGGCAGCTCCGCTCCATGTCGATGGAGAAGTCTCAGGGGTTATGCTCATAGGATCCATGCGTCCTTTTAATGAGCTGCAGAAGCAGTTTCTCAAACAAAATATCTCCAATATGGCCATTCTCTTCAATGCCGCCACCTCGCGCCGGAGAATCGCCGAACTGCTTGCCGATGCACAGGCTCAGCAGGAAGAACTCAAGGCCACCAACGAGGAGTTGGAAAACCAGGCAACGGCCTTACGGGAATCCGAAGCTGAGATGCAGGCTCAGCAGGAAGAGCTGCGGGTCACCAATGAGGAGTTGGAGGAGCAGACCAGAGCTCTTAAGGAATCAGAAGGGGAACTGCGGGCTCAGGAGGAGGAACTCCGGGTCACTAACGAGGAGTTGGAGGAGCGAACCAGGGCGCTCGAAGAGCAGAAGAATGAGATCTGGGCAAAAAACAGTGATCTTCATGAGGCTCGGGAGATCGTGGAGAGAAAAGTGAAGGAGCTGGAGGTTGCAAGCAAATACAAATCAGAATTTCTGGCCAACATGTCCCATGAGCTCCGGACTCCACTGAACAGTATTCTCATCCTTTCTCAGCTCCTCGGCAACAATAAAGACGGCAATCTCACACCTCGGCAGATCGAGTCCTCAGCGGCCATTCACTCGTCCGGTACTGAACTTCTCAAGCTCATTAATGAAATACTCGATTTGTCCAAAATCGAGGCCGGCAAAATCGATCTTGTAATCGAAGATGTGCCGCTGCGGCGAATTCTGGACGATATCAACCTCATGTATAAAGACATTGCCGAGAATAAGGGGTTGGATCTGTCGTTTGAGTTGGCTGAAGGGTTACCGTCGGTAATACGGACCGACTCCCAGAGACTGCAGCAGGTTCTGCGCAATTTAATTACCAATGCCTTCAAGTTTACCAAGGAGGGCACGGTATCGCTGGAGATCTCACGCCCGTCTGCGGAAATGGTTAAGGATACAGCCTTGATTATAAAGAACAGCCTTGCCTTCGTGGTTAAGGATCAGGGCATCGGTATTCCGGAAGACAAGCAGCGTGTCATTTTCGAGGCATTCCAGCAGGCCGACGGCTCCACCAGCAGAACCTACGGCGGCACCGGACTGGGACTCTCCATCTCCCGGGAACTGGTCCGGCTGCTCGGCGGTGCCATTCATCTTTATTCCGTTCCGGGAGAAGGAAGCACATTCACTGTGGTTCTTCCGGAAAAATGTGTTGCGGAAACCGAACAGGGCAGCAGGGCTGAAAGAGAGGTTGCTGAAGTGGCGGCCAAACCGGATGAGCAGATTGCCGGAGCTATGAAAAAAGGTGTTTATCCCCAGGAGGAGCGGGTGGCCCCAGTAGAAGGGAAACCGATCGTCGAGGTTGACGATGACCGGAAAAATGTCACACTCGGCAGCAAAAGTCTCCTGATAATTGAAGATGACAATAATTTTTCGAGAATTCTGCGCGATTTTGCCAGAGAGCGGGATTTTCTCTGCATCATTGCCGAAGATGGTGAAACCGGATTGCATTTTGCCGATTATTATCGGCCCAGCGCCATCATCCTAGATATCGGTCTTCCCGGGATTGACGGCTGGAACGTGATGGAGCGCCTCAAAGATAATCCTGAGCTGCGGCATATTCCGGTTCATTTCATGTCGGCTGCCGACAGTTCCATGGATGCGCTGCGAATGGGAGCCATCGGTTATCTGACTAAACCGGTTTCCATGGAAAAAATAGACGAGACTTTCGGCAAACTGGAAAATATGATCTCGAAACCAATGAGCAGGCTCCTGCTGGTGGAAGACGATACCCTGCAGAGGGAGAGTATCAAAGAGCTCATCAGCGGCAGTGATGTCATCACGACAGCTGTGGCAAGCGGTGCCGAGGCCTATCGTGAACTGACCGAGGGAAACTACGACTGCATGATCTTAGACCTCGGCCTGGAAGATATGTCCGGTTTCGAACTGCTTGAAAAAATAAGGAATAATGAATCGATGTCCGGTGTTCCGATTATCATCTATACCGGTCGGGAACTTTCCGAGGATGAGGAAAACAAGTTGAGCCGCTATGCGGAAAGCATCATTATCAAGGGGGTCAAGTCGCCGGAGAGGCTCCTTGATGAATCCGCCCTCTTTCTTCACAGGGTCGAGGCCAATCTTCCCGAAGATAAACGAAAAATGCTGAAAATGGTGCATGACAAGGAAGCCGTGCTCAGCGGCAGCAAAATTCTGCTGGTTGACGATGACATGCGCAATGTCTTCGCCTTAACCAGTGTCCTTGAAGAGCGCGGCATTGATATCGTCATCGCCAGAGACGGTATCGAATGCCTTGAAAAGCTCAAGGAGGTTGAGGAGATAGATGCGGTACTTATGGATATAATGATGCCGCGCATGGATGGCTATGAGGCCATGATGGAAATTCGTAAAATGGCAAAATTTCAAAAGCTGCCCATCATCGCCTTGACAGCCAAGGCCATGAAAGGCGACAGGAGCAAATGCATCGAAGCCGGCGCCAATGATTATCTGGCCAAACCTGTTGATCCCGATAAGCTGCTGTCAATGTTGCGGGTGTGGTTATATTAATGATTGAGAAGGCCACCCGGATATCCGATGAAAATCTGGAAATACAGCTCCTGCTGGAGGCTATATTCCAGAAGTATGGATATGACTTCAGAAATTATGCCGGAGCACACACCAAGAGAAGGCTGAAGCACAGGAAGGAGATGGAGAGGCTGAAAAGTTTTTCCGAAATGATGCACAAGGTCATCTACGATGAACAATTTTTCCACCAACTCCTTCTCGATCTTTCCATAAATGTCACGGAAATGTTCAGGGATCCGTGGTTTTACAAAGCAGTCCGTCAGGTGGTTGTGCCGCACCTGAAAACCTATCCCTTCATTAAGGTATGGCATGCCGGCTGTTCGGCCGGTCAGGAAGTGTATTCCATGGGGATACTGCTTGAAGAGGAGGGCATGAAGGACAGGACCCAGGTATATGCCACCGACTTCAATGAATTGATCCTGGCCAAGGCCAAAAGCGGCATTTATCCAATAGATGTGATCCGGCAATATACTTCCAATTATATTGAGTCAGGAGGGATGGAATCCTTTTCAGATTACTATAGGGCCGATGACAAGCATGTGATTTTGAAAAAAACACTGCGGGAAAGGGTATTGTTTTCCTCCCACAACCTTGTGACCGACGGCGTTTTCGGTGAAATGAATGTCATCTTCTGCAGAAATGTGCTGATCTATTTCAACAGGGAGCTCCAGGAAAGGGTGCTCCAGCTTTTTTATGAGAGCCTTTGCCCCGGAGGTTTTCTCTGCCTGGGTTCAAAAGAAAGCTTGCAGTATTCCAAGGTCGTGCAGAACTTTGAAACAGTAGATGACGGTAAAAAGATTTATCGAAAAAAGCGCATCTGAGAATAGAGGTGGTCAGTGGTGTTGAAATCCGGTAAATATCAGGCTGTGGTTATTGGGGTCTCTGCCGGAGGCATCACCGCTCTGGAAAACATTCTCCCGGTTTTCCCGGAGGGCTGTCGGCTTTCAATACTGATAGTACAGCACATGGCCTCAGGAGGGGAAAATTATCTGGTCCAGCATTTCAACTCCCGCTGCTCTTTGCCGGTGCGTGAGGCCTGCGATAAAGAGATGATCAAGTCCGGTACCATTTATTTTGCCCCGGCCGATTATCACCTGCTTGTCGAGCAGCAGAAAACTCTGGCCCTGTCGGCAGAGGCAAAGGTCAACTACTCAAGACCATCCATCGACGTGCTCTTTCAAACTGCCGCGGAAGTCTACTGTGAGAGGCTGGTAGGAGTCGTTCTGACCGGCGCCAATGCAGATGGGGCGGCCGGTCTGGCAAGAGTGCAGGAACTTGGAGGCCTGACCGTGGTTCAGTCTCCTGAAACAGCGGAGGTCGATACCATGCCGAAAGCGGCAATAAAGGAGACCAGAGTAGATCATATTCTGCCTCTGGTGGAGATTGGAAAATTTCTTGCCGCACTGAACGATGATGAGGAAGAATGAATAAAGCTAAAATTCTGATTGTTGATGACCGGCCGGAAAATCTTTTTGTTCTGGAATCTTTAATTGATGCGCCGGATGTCGAACTTATCAGGGCAAACTCCGGCAACGAGGCCCTCGCCAAGGTTCTGGATAATGATTTCGCCCTGGTTCTTCTGGATGTACAAATGCCGGGAATGGATGGCTATGAGGTGGCCGAGTTGATGCGGGGCAATAGACATACTAAAAATGTTCCCATCATTTTTGTAACCGCAAAACACAAGGAGCAGGCCTCCATTTTTAAGGGATATGATTCCGGTGCGGTAGATTATCTTTTTAAACCGCTCGAACCGGTAATTTTGAAAGGCAAGGTCGGTGTTTTTCTTGAGCTTTACCGGCATAAGAGGGAACTTGAGAAAAAAACCCAGGAACTCGACAGGCGGCTTGCCGATCTGGAGGAGTTGAAAATGCTGCTGGAGAGAACTAATGAGCAATTAACGCATCTTTCCCGGATGGACGGACTCACCGGACTTTTGAATCGAAGAAGTTTCGACGAACTGGTCGATGAGGAGTGGCGGCGCGGAGTGCGAAATAAGCAGCCGCTTTCCATTTTGCTCATCGATATCGATTATTTCAAGGCCTATAATGACAACTACGGGCATACTCTGGGAGATGATGCTCTTAAGGCAGTGGCACAGGCGCTTGGCGGGGCGGTACAGCGCCATGTCGACAAGGTCGCCAGATATGGCGGCGAGGAGTTTGTCGTTATTCTGCCGGATACGGATAAGGCGGGTGCCGAATTCATGGCGGAACGAATCTGCAATGAGGTGCGTCGGCTCAACATCAGCCATGTTGCCTCTCCCGGGGAGAAGCAGCTGACCGTCAGTGTGGGAACCTCAACTACTATACCCGATGGAAATGCCGGTCCTCTGCCATCGATTGAATATGCCGATGTGAAGCTGTACGAAGCCAAGGCGGACGGTAGAAACTGCTGGAAGTCCTGTCTTGTGGAAGAATTAACCTCTGGTTGATAAAGGAATATATTAAATGATGATGCAGCGCTCCGGCAACCTGACTCAATCACCTTTTGCCAGGCTGCGTCCCGATGATGTGATCACCCTGGCGGAGAAATCCCTGGGCAGAGAATTGACCAACCTGCTGCGTCCTTATAACAGTTATATCAACAGGGTATTCGAACTGGAGGATAGGGAAGGCACAGGGGTCATCATAAAATTCTACCGGCCTGGCCGCTGGACCAGGGAAGCTATTGAAGAAGAGCACCTTTTCCTGCGGGAATTGATGGAGCGTGAAATTCCGGTAATCGCTCCCCTGACCCTCGCAACAGGAGAAACGCTGGCGCGCGGGCACGGTATTTATTTCGCCCTTTTTCCCAAATGCGGCGGAAGAAGCATCGATGAGTTCAGCGACGAGCAGTGGCTGGAGCTTGGTCGCCTTGTCGGTAGGATGCATGCCGTCGGCAGCGTTAAGAGCGCCGGCAATAGAGAAAAAATGGTTCCTTCGGCTGCAACCGCCCGGCGGCTTGAATATCTCAGGACCAACAAACTTGTGGCGGCTGAGCTGGAACAGGAATTCTTCTCATTGACTGCCGGATTGATCGAGGAGATCGACCATCAGTTCGATACGGTGCCCATACAGCGGATTCATGGCGATCTTCATTTCTCAAACATTATATACAGGCCCGGAGAATCCTTCTATCTTATTGATTTTGATGACATGGTTATGGGACCTCAGGTTCAGGATGTCTGGATGCTTCTTCACGGTTATGGCGAAGACTCTCTGATAGAGCTCGATCTTTTTCTGGAGGGCTATGACTCTTTTCACCGTTTCGATAGAAGGACCTGCCGCCTGATAGAACCACTGCGGGCGATGCGCTATATCCATTATCTGGCCTGGTGCGGGTATCAGGTAGTGGAAGATGGCAGGACTGAAGTTAATCCGGATTTCGGCAGTGTCGAATTCTGGCGTAATGAACTCATCGAGATGCAGGATCAGCTGGAACGGATTCATACCGCCGGGAATCCTTTCGGCCATCTCTGATCCGGGCTCTGTACCATTCCCGCGGTGGGTGTCATTATGGCACCATGCCGAGGTTGGGCAAAAGACCTTTTTTTTTAATGGCCGCGATAATCAGTATTACCCCTTAAACCAGTGCTGCAGTCTCTCTGCCAGTCGCATATTGCTTTTTTCGGCAGCGGCGGACACCTCGGCAAAATTCAAATTATATTTTTCGCCGAGGGCACGTAAATCTGCTGCTGGTGGACAGATCGATTTCCACGGAACCGGGCAATGGAAAAGCAATGTAATGACATTTTCCCGCTTTCGTACCGGAATAAACAGACTGTTCTCGGAATGCTTTAAGATGGCCTTTTTTACGCCATTGTATATATCATGATTGCCGCTCCAGAGATTACCGCAGAGAACCCCGTTTTCTGAGACTCTCTCTCTGGCGAGCTTGAAAAACTCACTGGAATAGATGTTTTCGGCCATCCCTGTACTGTTGAAGGCGTCGAGGAGAATAAGGTCGAATCGGGGCTCTTTGTCCAGCTTTTGCAGATAGCGCAGACCATCCTCGCAGTGAATGGTGATGTTGTCGTTTTCCGGCACGGCAAAGAAGGTGCGGGCAACCTGGATAATGTGTCTGGAATAATCAACAGCATCGACACGACACGCGGGAAGATAACGGTGAATGAAATGGAGCAGCGCCCCGGCACCGACGCCGATCAGCAGAATCCTGGTTGGCCGAGGGTATGCCAGTAATGATGCCGCCATCATATACTGTGTATACCTGAGCACCAGTCTGCCCGGGTCCTTGAGAGCAATCCTGCTTTGCACCACCGCATCCTTGAAATAGAGCGACCGGTAATGTTCCTGATCAACAACCTCCAGGAAGTTTTTGCCGTGGTGGCTGTGCAGCAGCTTTTTTCCGCGAGAGGACATTGATGTTCTCCAAGACTATCATTTTTGTTTGCATGACGATCACAGGGTTTAACGGCAGCCTTCTCTGAAATGGCAAAAAATAGTGGCTTCACACAGACAGCATGGTTGCAGTGGAGAGCTCAGGTGGGTATAAGGATAGTTACATGGAAAGCATTAAAAGTAAAGATCTAGGGGCGGCACAGGCCCATAAAAATTATTTTATTGCCCGGTAGATTGCAGAAATCCTTCAAACATCTTGACTGGAAGGTTTTTCTTTTGCATATTTGGAATATTGACTGTAGTGCGATTATCCTTTTGAGGTGAGAATAGTGTCTGAAGCAGGAAAAAAAGTATTAGTCATGGATGACGAAGAAATTGTCGCAGATATAGCCCAGCAAATGCTCAAATATCTGGGGTACGATGCAATTGTTGCCGGCAACGGTGAGGATGCCGTCAAACTCTATCGTGAAGCGTATGAGTTGGAAGATCCTTTCGATCTGGTCATCATGGATTTGAATATTCCGCAGGGTATGGGCGGAATGGAGGCTGTCAAGCACGTCCTGAAGATAGACAGCGAGGCAAAGGTAATGGTGTCGTCGGGGTATTCCAGTGATCCTATTATGCACGAATACGGCAATTATGGTTTCTGCAGCTGCATTGCAAAGCCATTTGACCTTAAGGGATTGCAGGAAGCCGTGCAGGCTGCAATACACTAGGAAGGGTCGACCAAGACATATTTTCACTCTTCTCTCTATCTTGCATGAACGCTTCCCGGGCGAATAAGTCTCAGCTCAAGATCATTTATTTTACCACCATTCTAACTATCTGTTCGTTGTACGCGGCGCAACCGATTCAACCGGTTTTTCAGGAAGAATTTCAGCTCGGCAACCTCCAGGCCCTGCTTTTTACTACCTTGATGATGCTTCCTTTGGGTATCGCGCCACTCTTTTACGGCTTTTTGCTGGAGACATTCTCCGCCAAACTGCTGGTCCGCGCCGCTGTCCTGATTCTTGGCCTTCTTGAGCTGGTTTTTGCCTGTTCGACAAGCTATTTTTCACTTCTTCTTGTCCGGGCTATCCAGGGACTGATGATTCCCGCTATCCTGACATCTCTTATGAGCTATATCTCTTTTACTTCGGATCGGGAAAATGTCCAGCGCTCCATTGCTTTCTATATAGCGGCAACTATTGTAGGCGGCTTCCTCGGACGTTTTCTTTCGGGTCTGTCCACAGAACTTTTGGGCTGGCGGTATTTTTTTGCGTTTCTCGGAGTACTGCTGATTTTCTCTTTCTATCTTCTCCAGGCATTGGAAAAAGATGCCAATATGGAGTACGCCAAACCTAAACTGAGTGAGATCACTGATCTTTTACGGAAAAAAGAGTATTTCTGGCTCTATATCGGTATATTTTCTATTTTCTTTGTCTTTTCGGCGATGATGAATTTTTTGCCGTTTGCCCTCAGGCAGATAAATCCGTCGCTAGGCGAAGCGGGAATAGGTTTTCTCTATTTCGGTTATGCCATGGGGATATTCGTCTCCCTCAACAGCCTCAGGATCATACGCCTTTTCGGTAATGAAACGGATGCTGTTCGTGCGGCAATCGTCATCTTTTTCGCAGGGACTACTCTTTTCTTCATTAAGGATTACACGGTAATGTTCGGTGCTATGTTTGTCTTTTGCACCGGGCTGTTCATGGCTCATTCACTTCTTTCAGGGTTCGTCAACAAAATATCGAACACCAAAAAGGGTATTGCCAATGGTGTTTATATCTCATTTTATTATATGGGAGGCACCTTTGGTTCATTTATCCCCGGCTATTTCTTCGAGAATTACGGATGGAGCGGTTTTCTCGTCTTTCTTCAAGCGATGCTGTTGTTTTCTTTCTTCTGCATTCACATGTTAAAGAGAGGCATTGTCGCCAAGGCTTCCCTGCCTTCATAACCCATCTGACTCCATGCTCGGCGTGATATCTTTGATGGAATCGTAAAAAAAGAAGATCTACGTCGTTGTGGATCTGAAATGGCGAGTCGCCATTTACCGCAACTGTTGCCTGATCACCGTTTCAGATACTCCGACTGGTATATCAACTTTGCCGATATCTGCGCTAGTCGCAAGAACTCATCTCATCTCGACAACTCCAATGATTTTTTTAGAGTATCAATTTTCATAATCTGCACCAACTCTTGATGGGCCGCCGGCTGTTGAAGAGAGAGCTTGCAGGATATTGAGATCCTGATAATATTCATGTTCTAAAGTTTAAAGAAAAAGAAGATTCAGTCGACAGCGTATCAGCTTTGAGCCACTGCACCTGGAGGGATAAGAGGATGGATGATAGGGCGAAAATGAGGGTAAAACTCATCTCTTTTGGTTTTAAGTATGGAGCCCCGGAGGATGTGAATTATCTCTGGGATGTACGTTGTTTGCCCAATCCTCACTGGGTTGACGAACTGCGTCCCGGTACCGGGCGGGATCATGAGGTTTCCGAATATGTTGTCGGCAGTGCGGCAGGTCGGGATTTTCTCAAATATGTGGAGCCGATGCTTATCTTTCTTGTGCAGCAAAATCGTGCTGCAGGTAAGAAAGAGTTGGTAATAGCGGTGGGATGCACCGGGGGAAGGCACCGCTCGGTGGCTATCGTTGAAGTACTGTGTGATGTTCTCAAGGATCTGGAAGTCGATCTGCGCTGTGAGCACAGAGATATTGGCATGGGGAACTGATGATGCAAGAGAAGCTGTCGTCCTTTTTCTCAGGGTATATTGGTGTTCAGTCCCGGTCCCGCTACCGCCCCATAGATAGCCATCAGGATTGAATAGACAAATATAAAAAGTGCGGCAAGCAGCAGAGTGCATATAAGCTTGATGAGTATTCCGGCAATTTTCCGCAAAAAGAACAGTACCGCCCTGCAGCTGATATCCGCCAGGGTAAAAAGAAGTGCCGCCAGGCAGAGAGCCGCTTCGTAGAGGAGAGGAAGGGCGTTTCTTGCGGTTTTAGACCCGATATTGAGTGAAAATTGTGCTAAACGTTGCATAATTCCTGCTGTTGAAAAAGAAAATTCCCGACGAGCCCTCTTCTGTGAAGCTGTTTTTTGCAAATTGCGGACCAGAAAAACGGTTAATGGAAGGCAAGGCGAGCTGCCGAAGATTTAAAAGCAAAGTATCTGTGATAATAAGGATATTATTATAAATGTTATTCAAATATTCCAATGACGGCATCGGTGGCGATCCTTGCAGCGGGGCAATAATAACCTCAACTGTGTGATTTTAAACACCTCTATATTTTTGACTTTCCGGGATCGGGGGCTTCCATGAAGTGAGTGCTCCCGCCTTTTTTGACCTTGTTGCCGATGTGATGTATTGTGGATGAAATGACCAGGCCAGAAGCCTTCAAGGCTCAAGTGAAATTGAAAAGACGTAGAAAAGAGAGAGACCTATGACAGCCATTGTTTCTAATCTGAAAAAAATATCCATGGCGATAAGAGCGGCAGCCGGTCCAGGCGGAATTCCTACAGCCTCTGAACAGCGCCTTTCCTTTATCTTCGGGGTTGCCGGCAGCGGTCTTTGCCCGTTTGAAATCCAGCTGGCTGATAAAGCCGTCGGTGAGAAGTTAGAGCTTAGTGTTTTAAGAGATGAGATCAAGGAATACTTCGGTCATCTGTCGGCCCCTCTGGTCCAATCTCTGAATCTGCAGATCATGCCATCACGGCTTTTCCTCGAAATAACGATCACCGGGATTGAGGAACCTGTCCAGCAGGAAATAGTAAAGGCCATGGCTGCGGCACTCAGCGGAGACTGCGACTGTGGCTGTGATTGTCACTGAAATAGAGCAACAGGTTACCACATCAGATCGTCCGGTATGGCATATTCTCCATAAGGATCGTCAGAATCTTTATCTTTCTTGCCGGGGGGAGCATTGAGAAGCACCACCAGTTTGCTGTTAAGCTCCCGTACCTTATAGATTGTGGCCGCCGGTACCAGTTGATATTCTCCCGCCAGTTTGACGATTCCCACCTTCCCGAGAGCCAGGCTATCGATGGTCTTCTGGGCAAGACGCAGCTTTTTTATGGTGTTCTCATGCTTGAAATTATAAGGAATATCTCCGTCTTCGGCTTTAATTTTATGGGTTTCGATAAGCTGACGAGCCTTTGCCGATGCTTCCTTGGCTTCTCGCTGGGCGATTTTCTTTTTGTTAAGCTGCTGGTCCTTTTTCTTCTTTTCAGCCAATGCCTGCCTGGCCATCTCGGCAATCTCGTTTTCGTCCTTCTGCTGTCCCTTTAGCCGGGTATGTTTGTCTTTTTTTGACTGATTAAATTTCTGCTTGTCAATAAGACCCATTTTTAGGAACTGATCCTGTAATGTCTTTCCCATCAATGTTCTCCGGTATTTATCAAAAGGTTTTAAATTTTTTCCGACACTGCGTTAACAGTAAGTCCATAAAAATTTGAAGGCAAGCTTTTCAAAGCCCCGGCCATCAAAGAAGAGTGAAAGTATACGACAAATTAGTATTTATACAACACCAAAGAGGATTGATGAGTCGTTGGGGCTGCTGAAAGTATGGCGCCTGATTTTTGATACTCCGGCATCAAGCATCATGGCCATTATCTCTTCTTCGGAATATGACCTTCCCTGAGATGTGTTGATCAGCATGTTCAGACTGAAAAGAGCTGCAAATTCGGGGCTGACCTTGGAGTTATCCAGAATAAAGTCATGAATAAAAATCCTGCCGCCGGGAGACATTTGCGCAACCGTCTTGGCGATTATTTCCCGGCACTCTTTTTCGCTGTTGCTATGAAGGATATGGGAGAGCCAGGCGGCATCGTAAGGACCTCCGCTGACCGGATCGGCAGTAAGGTCTCCGCCGATAAAGAAAATGCGTTCGCCGAGATTGAAGGATTCAACTGTTTTTTTGGCAAAGGGCCGGGTGGTGGGTCTGTCCCATATGGTAGCTTGCAGTTCCGGATTGGCCAAACAGAAATGGATGGCATAGGTACCCGGTCCGCCGCCAAGATCAAGAAGGTGCTTTGAGCCGTGCAGATCGACCTCTTCGGCAATTCGAGGGGCCAATTCCATGGCCAGATTGAACATACCCATGAGGAAGCTTTCTCTTTCGGCCTCTTCTCCAAATGATCTCTGCTCTACCGGACCTCCAGTGACCACGGTTTTGTCGAGTTGTGCCCAGCCGTCGAGTAAATGATGATGATGAAGGATGATATGGCCCATGTATTTGGGTGAATTCCTGGAGAGGAAAGCAGTGGCAAAGGAAGTATTGCTGAAATAGTTTTCTTCTTTTACAAGCAGGCCCAAGGCGGTCAGACCGTTGAGCAGAAATTCGGTGGCCCGGCCATCTGTTCCGATTCGAGCGGCTATTTTCTCTGCAGTCAGCTGTTCCCCGCCGATATGAGAGAAGATTTCCAGCCGGACACCGGCCTGAAGCGTACAGCCTTTCCAGTACCCGCTTGACACACTGAGAAGCTTGCCGACATCCCAATTTTTTTTCATTCAGATCCTCCTGGGAAATAAGGTGCATATGTCGTATAGTTGCTGGTACAGCATATCCCAGGATGTAAAAAAATACAAATCGAGAACCTTTGATCAGTCTAAGCCGAATACCTGCCTTAGCGTGGTGTCTTTTACGAGAATATCATCTTTATGACCTATAAAAATATTTCTTGTTCTCCCCGGCTTCTACTCCGCCAGTTGACGGTAGTCCTGCTGCTGCTGTTTAGCTTTGGTTGCGAGGACACCAATCTGTTGATTTTGACGTCAGCTGGCGTGGATGCCGTTAATGCGATCACCCTCAGCGATGAAGATGTGCGGACTATCGCCGCTGGGGCGGCGGCTGTCATAGACGGTGAAAATCGACTGGCTCCACCCGGGTCCATTTACAGCAGGCGGTTGCAGGGCCTGGTGGCTCGGCACCAGAAGCGCGACGGCTTTGATTTCGACTATGAGGTATATTTGAAAGACGAGGTCAACGCCTTTGCCATGGCCGACGGAACGGTTCGGATTTTTTTTGGATTAATGGATATGATGACGGATGAAGAGCTGCTTTTTGTAATCGGACACGAAATGGGGCATGTAGTGAAACGCCATTCCCGGAAAAAGGTTGTCCTTGCCTATACTGCCGGTGCTGTGCGCAAAGGATTGGCATCCCAGAACAACCAGATAGGACAACTTGCCGCATCAACCCTGGGCGGCCTTGCCCAGCGTTTGACAAATGCCCAGTTTTCACAGCACGAGGAACGACAGGCTGATGATTACGGCGTCACCTTTCTCAGGGAAGAGGGGCATACTGTTACGGCGGCAGTCAGCGCCTTGCGGAAGTTCGAGGAGCTTGCCGGGCGCCATACTTTCCTCTCCAGTCATCCCGATCCCGCCGACAGAGCCGAGCGCCTGGTCGGGAAAGAGGGAGAGGAAGAATCTTTTCTGGCAACCCTCATCAATATTCTGAAAAGCCTGGTAATCGTCATTATCAACTTGGTCCGATCACTCTTGTCGTGGTTTTAAAACCGTACCACAGGAAAGTATCTTGAATCTCACGGGTCTCTGACTAAGGTTACTAATATACAAAATGGAGCTTGAAATTAATTTTTCTTGCTGTTTATAGGAGAAAAATTTTTAAAAACCCGCTCCTGCCGGCATGAATATCGGCTCGAGTTCTTGCAGAGCAGAGGGAAAGACAATGGCAATCATACACGGTGATTTTAGTGGTCATAAAGAAAAGCCGAAGAAAAATGGAAAAGAGAAGGACAACAAACCTGCTCCTTTGTACCAGCTGCATGTCTCTCTGACATTTTCAGATCCGCTTATTTGGAGGCGGATTCTGGTTCCCGGCGAAATAACACTGCACCAGCTGCACCAGGTACTGCAGCTCTGCATGGGATGGTCCGGCACACACAAGCATCAGTTTTATGTAGGAAAAATCTTTTACGATATGGATCCTGGAAAAAACGATAATGGACGCTATCATGAGGCCGATTACGATCTGCAAACCCTGGAAGAGGCCATGAAATGGTGCTTCATCTATCTCTATGATGCCGGTGACGGCTGGGAGCATGAAATCGCTCTGGAGGAATCCGTTGCTCCTCAGCTGGGACAAAAGTATCCTGTTGTTGTTGATGGTGAATATGCTGCGCCACCTGAGGATGTAGGCGGAGTACATGGCTACACTGAATTTCTCTCCCTTATGGAAAATTCCGAGGACAAGGCCAGACGGAGGATTATGGAGGAGTGGAATCTGAGTGATTTTGACCCATTTCATTTTGATTGCCGGAAAATCAATGACGAGCTTAAAGAATATCTCTGGATTAAATAACAATCATGTCCATATCTTCAGGTGAGGCTTTTTCCTGGAATAAGTTTCACCTTCTGCTCTTGCGGCGGCGCCGTCATTTACACCGTTTAACTGAAAAATTTTATTGAAGGCATGGCGCCGTTCTCCTGCGAAACCTTAATCCCTCATACATCATTCCGGGCGGAAAGTTGTTCCGGAACATCTTTTAAGCACTCAAGAAAAATCACCCTAACCCGGCTGAGCTGGATACGAACTTCAAAGGAGTAAAAAAGCATGAACAGGAAACTCCTGGCGGATTACCGATCGTATTTCACCTTCGGGAAAAAATTCTGCAGTGCTGAAATCTATAGCGATTCCCGGGGATAAAGTTCTAGACAATGATGAGAGGGAAGAATACTATAACTCTGGATGGAAGAATATACTTATGATCTTGGGGTGGTATTGTCGTAATGGTACGTTTTTTTTTAGCAGTGTCAGTGGCTTTTATCCTGTTGATAGGCGCTGGAGTCGGATTCCTCGTATTCCGGGACGAGAAGCCTGACTATGATGTTCCTCTGAATGAAACTGTAATTCCAGAATTTTCAATGGTAGAAATTCCTTTCCACCATATCTATCAAGCATCACGTAGGATTCCCTATACCGCTGGAGCGGTGATCGATGTTGATAACGATGGTGTGGAAGAGCTTTTTCTTGGAGGCGGTGTTCGTCAGTCCGACGGCTTATTCGTCTTCACGGGTGAGGGTTTTGTCAATGTGGCCGATCAGGTTAATCTGATTAAACTGGGGGACGATGTCACCCTCGGAGCAGCGGTCATCGATTTTGACAACAACGGCTATCAGGATCTGGTGATCTCACGAGAATCGGGAATCTGGCTCTATAGCAATTACGACGGCAAGTTTGAAATGGAACGCCTTGACCTTGGCATACCGACCCGAGGAGTTCCCCTGGCTGTTGCTGTTGCCGATCTCAACCTTGATGGTCATTTCGATTTTTTCCTTCCCATCGTTACAAGAACATCTATGTTTGACTGGCTTTCCGGTCCATCGGAAAGCAGCGGGATCCAGCCGCGACTTTATATTAATAATGGAGATACCACGTTTTTCGATAGTACTGAAAGTGCTGGGCTGGATGCAATGACCGAGGCCCGCCAAGCCATATTTCTCGATCTCGACGATGATGGCAAGGAAGATTTAACTGTTTTTCATACAGATGGGACGCTAAGCACCTGGAAGAACAGGGATAGTCTTCTTTTTGAGAACAAACATGCAAGCCTTCAGGGAGGTTATATGGGATTGGGCGCCGGTGATTATAACAGCGACGGTCATGTGGATTTTCTTCTGACCAATAGAGGGGAAACTCTGCCGCAACTCTTCCTGAAGGTGATTCAAAGCAAAAGGCTGGACCATTTCAGGAACTGGATTCTCCTGAAAAATAAAGGATATTTCTCTTTTGAAGATGCCGCAAAGCCGACCCGGCTTAGTGGAGACGAGCTGGCCAGAGGATCGCTTTTTACCGATTTAAATAATGATGGCCGCACGGATCTTGTGGTTTCCCAGAACCATCCATACTGGCTGCCACATTGGCTTGAAAGATTGCGTTTACCGGGCAGAACCCTTTTGCAGAATCAATCCGGTGCATTCGCTGAAGTGGGTGAACTCACCGGTCTGACAAACTCCGAATTCGGGGTTGCTCCTCTGCAGGCCGACTTTAACATGGACGGCCTTCCTGACATTATCCACCTCAACCTGGACGGCAAATCACGTATTTTTCTCAGCAAGCCCGGAAAAAATAATTACCTGATTGTTCAGCTTGACGATTCAGTAAGATCGCTGGGTGCGACGGTGTATGTGAAAACCCTTTCCGGCAAAACCATGAAAAAGATTGATCTTGCCGGTAATGCACTTTGTTCCGATTCTTCTCATCGACTTTTTTTCGGTTTAGCGGATGATAAGGCTGTTGATGTTATTGTCGAATATAGTAATGGCGAAACAGATCAGACATCCGGAGTTCTCTTCAACAAAAAAATTACCTTTTAGTACCTAGCTATAAGCAAAGAAATGGGGTAAAGACTCTGGTCCTTCCGGCCTGTCCAGGCAGCTGGCGGATGTGATATTTTTGAAAATAATTGCCCTGGAGCTCTTGAATGGCTAGATAAAAAGTCCCATATATAAGGCAAGCAGTAGATCGGCCTTTCTCCAAGTCGGGGTTTATGCCCGCACGGCTGCTTATCGCGATGTCGTCCATAATGAAAAACGGAGTAAGTAATGAGTATGCAGGAAAACCTTATCACCAGTGATAAAATTGTCTCTCTTAAAAGGAACTACAGATATTCGGTGGGCTGGAATCTGATGCTGTTGACAGTGGGGTCGCTGATTTTTATGATAGGGATTAACGGTGTTGTCGTTCACCACAGCTTTATCCCCGGAGGGCTGTTCGGCACCTGCCTCCTTCTCTACCATAAAACGGGATGGTTCTCTCCCGGCATACTTTTTTTCCTGATAAATATTCCCTTGTGTGTTGTCGGATGGTTTCTGGTAAGCAGGCGTTTTGTCCTCTACTCCGTCTATACAGCCACAGTGGTAACTATTTTGTCGGAAACCCTGGTCCTTGACTTAGGCATACATGAGCAGATTTATGCGGCACTTGCCGGCGGCTTTCTTGTCGGCGCCGGAGGGGGAATCATTCTGCGATCCATAGGCTCGTCGGGAGGCCTTGATATCGTCGCCATTATCCTGTATAAATTTTACAATATAGGTATCGGTAAATTCTTCATGTTTTACAATGTCGTATTGTTTGCCTTCGTGTTCACTGGATATACTGCCGATATTTTCGTGGCCTCCATTCTGCTCGTCTTTATATCTTCAAAGGCTCTTGATCATTTCCTCACCTTCTTTAACCAGCGCAAGGTGGTCTATGTCATCAGTGATTTCAGTGACAAGATTGCCGCTGTGGTCACTGAGGAAATGAAGATGGGAGCTACCTTTATTCAGGGAAAGGGTGCCTACTCTGGCAAGGAAAAGCGTATTCTCATGGCAATAACCAACAACATTCAGCTGAAGAAACTGGAGGAACTCGTTTTTACAATAGATGACGAGGCCCTGTTTATTGTGGAAAACAGCTACGATGTGATCGGCTCTAGTTTTGGGAAAAGGAAAATTTACTGATTTTCCGAGAGATCGTCATCTCGCTTTTCGCCGGTTTTCGGTTGATCTTTTTTATAAAGAGCGTTTGCGGCCAGGAGCAGGAAGCCTATAGCTACTAT
Source organism: Desulfopila inferna (assembly GCF_016919005.1). NCBI lineage: Bacteria > Pseudomonadati > Thermodesulfobacteriota > Desulfobulbia > Desulfobulbales > Desulfocapsaceae > Desulfopila > Desulfopila inferna. The sequence continues at coordinate 93,630 of NZ_JAFFQE010000008.1, read as the reverse complement.
GGGTGCAGCCTGTTCCGCCACGAGTGAAAGCGGTGTGCTTTGAGAGCCGGAAGTATCGAACTGGTTCACCCCATATTTCAGCAGGCTGTAGGAAAGTATGGCCAAAATGAGGTGGAGCCACCATGGCAAAAACCGGCCGCCAGCCTTGTTTTCTTCTGTTTTATCCTTCATGCAGCTTGAATACCTCAAAATGTTGCCACCATGAATCCGGCAACTCGGTGATGGGAGGCACTGATCCGTCTCGGAAGATGTCTTCTTCTGTTCTGCACTAAGGTAATGATTACCCCATGTCCTGGCAATAATTTATCCAATCGGCAGGCCGATGTGGGTAATTATTACCCTACTCAATGAGCTGGGTTGCTTTGGTCTCTTTTTGATTAAGTTATAAGTTGTTGAAATAAATCATATAAGTGAGTTGGCGCATAACGGCACAAGGATTGCTTTCCTTTCCATATGAAGAACAGAAGAAATGGTCGATATCTTACAGGTTGCCCCCGCTTTTTGTAAGAAAACAATCTGACCAAGGATCTCATACCCGGGGGGTACTGTAAAGAGTCCAGCTCAACTGGGTATTAACAGATTAATAATGGTGGAAAGAAAAATAGTTTATCAACACTACAGGAGGTTAGAAATGAATACCAGAAAGATAATCATCGCTATCGCAATTATTGCAGGGCTCGGACTTGTCGGATTTCAGCAGGCTTCAGCCAGAGGATGGGGAGGCGGTTGTCCTGGCTACGGCATGAATTACCAGCAGCTCGATGACGCAACCAAGGCAAAGGTGGATGCCTTTAGGGCAGAAACTGCCAATCTTCGTAAAGAGATAGCTATGAAAAGGGCGGAGAAAAGGGCTTTGCTGAATAATCAGGCCCCCGATCCTCAGGCAGTTGCCAAAGTAGAAGGTCAGCTCTTTGATTTACGAACGGAAATGCAGAATAAAGCCGGAGATGCAGGCATTCCTATGATGGGTATGGGACAAATGGGGATGGGTGGTCCGGGTAATGGCGGCATGGGCCGTGGCATGGGCCGCGGAATGGGCCCCTGCTATAATCAGCAGGGCAGGAACTAACCCGAAATTTCATGATATTACCTCTGCATGGAGTCCCATCTTTTCCCGCTCATTGCCGGGTTGAGTGAAAATCTGAGGGGTCTGTCGAAAAATATCGGCAGATCCTTTTTTTATGTTCAGATTCGCTTTGAGTGGATATGAAACCTTATCAGCTGGCCGGCAATGGTACCCGGTCCCGGAATCTCGGGCAGACTGTCAAACCGGTACCACTGGGCATCGCAGATCTCAACTCCGTCAACCTTGATCTCACCAGAGGCATATTCAGCAAAAAAGCCGAGCATAAGCTGGCTGGGAAAGGGCCACGGTTGACTCTTGAAGTATTCGATATTTTTTACTTTGACCCGAACCTCCTCATAAATTTCCCGATGGACGGTCTGTTCCGCAGATTCACCCGGTTCGATGAAGCCGGCCAGCGTGCTGTACATATTGCCTGAGAAACGGGGTGAGCGGGCCAGCAGGATCTCTTCGTTCCGATGGATCAAGACGATGATACAGGGTGATATGGCGGGATAATGATGCGCCGAGCAAGCGGGGCACAGCCATGACTGTTCGCTGGGATGAGCGATGGTCGCGGTGCCGCAGCTGCCGCAGTATCTGTTGGTGTGGCACCAATGGAGCAGCTGTGATGCTGTACCCCACCGGGCGAACAGATGATCATCGACCCAGCCCAGCAGCCTGCGCAACGGTATCAGTTCATGATCACCGGGCAGTACCATGTCGTCCGGCAGGGCGACTGCGTGTATCTCCTCTTTCCCGGGAAGCCTGCGAGAGATAACCTTATCCTTCTGATAGAGCGTATCCTTTTCCTGCCGGCTGAAAGGACGCGGTCTGCCTTCAGCAGGTTTATATACCACTTTATTCTTTTGGAAAATGTAGTATGTTTTCTGCATAATGCCGTTCTCCAATTAAACTGCAGGTAGTAGCATAGTAGTTTCAAAGCCAGCTGAGCTGGACTCTTTACATTACACCCTTGAGGGGTATAGGTGCCTTGGTTATAGAGGCGGTCAAGGATTTTAATATATGTTGTTTGTAATGGCAGTTTTTCAGGTGTAAAGCACTAAATGGAAAAAATAAAGGCAAAAACAGGTGTAGCGGCAATTATCAAGCCCAAGAACAAGGAGAGAAAGCGATGAAAATAGTTCCGGTTCCGTGCTCCTTCGATAACTATTCCTACCTGTTAATCTGCCGGAAGTCGGGAAAGGCGGCCGTGGTCGATCCGACCGAGGCCTATCCTCTCCAGCAGGAAATAGAAAGGGAAAAAGTCCAACTCTCGGCGATCTTATGCACGCATCATCACCAGGACCATATCGGCGGTATTATGGATTTGCGGCAGCAATATCCAGATGTGGAGGTCATCTGTCATCTCTCCGAGAAATCCCGTATTCGGGTAGCGACTTTCTTTGTTGAAGATGGCGATAGGATACAGATTGGAGAAGTAGAGGGTAAGGTAATTCATACTCCCGGGCATACCAGGGGAAGTGTCTGTTATCATTTTGATGACCATCTTTTCGTCGGCGATACCCTTTTCGGGGCAGGTTGCGGCAGGCTTTTCGAGGGCGATGCCCGACAAATGTTCAATTCATTGGGGAAACTGGCTGCCCTTCCGGATGAAACCCTGATCTACTTCGGTCATGAGTATACCCGAAAGAATCTGGAATTTGCCATAAGGGTCGAACCGCAGAACAGGGGAGTTGGCCGACGTCTTGAGGGGGTGAATGCTACGGCCGGTATCACCACCCCGACCACACTGGCGCTTGAGAAAAAAACCAATCCATTTCTTCGTACAGATTCGGATGACATCAAAACAATTCTGATACAGCAGGGCGAAGCCGATCTGCAATCCCCCGTTGAGGTGTTTGCACTTCTGCGTCGGATGCGCAATGATTTTTGAAAGCCATATTGTTTGTCGGCAATTCGCCGGTACATGTGGTACGGTGAATTGCCGTTTCAGCTCTACAGCGACGTCGATCGGGCTTTTGACCAATTCATCGGAACTGGAAGTATACACATAACAGAAGAACCGAAAACGGCTTGAAGAATTTCGCCGGATGGGATAGATGGTAGAACCAGGTCCGGAAAAGGATTACCGCAACTGCAGACGTTCGCGACCCACCAGGCGAACTTAATTCAGGAGGATACTGTGAAGAGGATTACCGCATTGTTTCTGTTGTTTTCCCTATGTGTGGCCAGCCAGGTGTATGCTCAGGGATATACCATTTCGGTGAATCAATTTGTCGAGCACCCGGCTCTCGATGCCGTCCTGGCAGGAATGCAGGACTATATGAAAGACAACTCAATGGATGTTGAGTTCAAAGTACATAATGCCCAGGCCAATATGCCGACAGCAAACCAGATTGCCCAGCAGATGATTGGCGAAAAATCAGACCTGCTGGTTGCCATTGCCACTCCGTCGGCACAGGCCTGCGCCCAGGCGTTGAAAAAAGCCCCGACAGACTTGCAGCGGCCTTTTGTCTTCACCGCAGTAACAGATCCGGTGTCAGCCGGACTGGTGAAGGATCTGCAGAATCCAGGCGGGAATATAACCGGTGTCTCCGATCTCCTGCCGGTGCGTAAGCATCTGGAAATGGTTCTGCAGTATAAGCCGGATATCAAAAAACTTGGAGTAATGTACAACGCCGGTGAAGCCAATTCCAAGGCAACTGTCGAAACCATCAAAGCGTTGAGTGGTGACATGGGTTTCCAGGTGATTGAGGCTACCGCCGCCAAAACCGCTGATGTCTATCAAGCCGCCAAGAGCCTGATAGGCCGCACCGATGCGGTCTTTATTCCCACCGACAACACCATTATCTCCGCGCTCGAATCCGTGCTCAAGATCGGCGTTCAGTATAAACTCCCCATTTTCGCGGCCGACATCGATTCCGTGGAGAGGGGAGCTGTGGCCGCCATGGGTTTTGACTACTACAGTCACGGTTATCAGACCGGAGCGATGATCGAAAAGATATTGAAAGGAGCTTCTCCGGGCGAGTTGCCGGTGGAATTTCAGGAGGAGCTGCAGCTGCAGATCAACGCACGCTATTCAAGGTTGATGGGGCTAGAACCGCCGCAGGCTCTGCTCGATAAGGCGGCTAAAGTTTATAAGTAAATACGGTAACTATTCAGCAGCCCCCCATCTGCGCTTACCTGAGCACACCTGGAGCGCTGCTGAACAGTTACATTTATGGGTAAACTGCTGGTTTATTTAGCTCTGTGCTGAATGATTACTAAAAACGTTTATAAGTAAACGGAATCTTGATATGACACTTTATGCCGCCTTGGGAGCGGTCGAGCAGGGACTGGTCTACGGCATCATGGTCATCGGCGTATACCTTACCTTCAGAATTCTCGATTTTCCCGATCTCACCGTCGACGGCAGTCTGCCGCTGGGCGCCTCGATCTCGGCGGTTGCCATAACCCACGGCGTCAATCCCTATCTTTCCCTGCTCTTTGCTTTGTTGGGCGGTTTTGTTGCCGGCATGGTGACGGCGGTACTCAATACCAAATTCAAGATCCTGCATCTGCTTGCCTCGATCCTGACCATGATCGCTCTTTACTCCATCAATATCCGGATCATGAGCGGCCCTAATATTGCCCTGCTGGGCTCCGATACCGTCTTTGACCTCGTCATCGCCTATGGAGTGCCGGGCCAGTATGCAGGAATGCTGATTTTCGGAATTTTCGCCCTCTGTGTTACCGGGTTTATCGTCTGGTTTCTCAAGACGGAACTGGGTATGGCCATTCTGGCCACCGGCGACAATCCCAAAATGATCACCAGCCTGGGCGTCAACACCCATACCATTATTATTCTCGGAGTCGGGCTCTCTAATGGCCTTGTGGCGCTGAGCGGCGCCCTCGTTGCCCAGAATCAGGGAGCGGCCGATGTTGGCATGGGTATCGGGACGATTATCGCCGGGCTTGCCTCCGTCATTATCGGCGAGACCATTTTCGGGCATTCCACCATTGCCGTGGCCTTTGTTGCCGCATTGCTGGGCTCGATTGTCTATCGTTTGGCAATCGCTCTGGCCCTGGGTTTGGAAATTGGCGGTTTCTCCTTTAATCCAAGTGACTTGAATCTTATTACCGCTCTTTTGGTGATTATCGCTTTAATCGCCCCCGGTATCAAGAAAAGGGTGGTTGCACGATGATCTCAATGGAAAATTGTTCAAAATATTTCCACAAGGGCAGCGTTAATGAGGTTTTTGCACTTAATTCCATCACCTTGCGTATAGAAGAGGGAGACTTTATCACGGTGATCGGTTCCAATGGTGCTGGAAAATCGACGCTGCTCAATGCCGTTGCCGGCAGCTTTCTGCTCGATTCCGGGACCATCAAGGTGGGCAACCGTGAAGTAACCGGCTGGCCGGAATATAAACGGGCAAAATTCATTTCCCGGGTCTTCCAGGACCCGCTTCTGGGCACCTGCCCTTCGGCAACCATCGAGCAGAATCTGGCACTTGCTAAAAAAAGGGGGCAGTGGCGCGGTTTCTCCAAAGGCGTCAAGGTCAAAGACCGGGATGGTTTCCGCAAGAAATTGCGGATGCTGGGACTCGGGCTGGAAAACAGACTGCAGGACAGGGTGGGTCTGCTTTCCGGCGGACAGCGACAGGCCCTGACTATGCTGATGGCTACCATGATAAAGCCGGAAGTCCTGCTCCTCGATGAGCATATCGCTGCGCTGGACCCCAAGACCGCGCAGCAGATCCTTAAGCTTACCGAAAATATCGTTGCAGAGAAGCAACTGACGACTCTGATGATAACCCATAACATGAAGCATGCCATTCAGTTCGGCAATCGCCTCATCATGTTGCACCAGGGCAGGGTCATCTCCGACATTGCCGGCGAGGAGAAAAAGAACCTGAGCGTCGATGACCTGCTGCAGAAGTTTTATGCCTCCTCTGACGAGGAACTACTTTCCGATTCCATGCTGTTGGCCAGATAGTAAAAGTAAAGCAGGTGGCTATCAGTATTTAAGAATCTTTGATGGCTTGGATGCTTTCAGTTCATTTTGGTCAAAACGTTCCAGTCGAGGTTGGCGAAGGCGGTATGGAGCAGGTGGTCCTCGTCAACGACATCTACCTCCAGGTTGGCGAAACTCTTTTCGGCAAGGGGCACCACGATATTGGCCGGAGTTACCTGATCAAGGCTGCCGATGAGCAGGTAGGTCGGGGCAGTAACCCGCTCTTCAGGGACAGGATATCCCGGAAAATTCAGAGCGGGTGCCAGGAGAATCAACCGTTTGACGCGCTTCCGGTGATTTGCGGCAAAACAGGCGGCCATGAGGCCGCCGAAGCTGGAGCCGATCAGCAGAAGTGAGTCTTCATTTCGGCAGATTACCTCAAGCTTCTCCAGGCGCTGCTCCAGGCTGCCGGCAAAATCAGGTATTATACAATCGGGGTAATTCTGTTTAAAAAATCGTCCCTTGGTGCCTTTGCTCGAGGAATCCAGGCCATGGAGAAAAATTTGCGTCATTATTCTGTTCCTTTCTAATCATCTTTCTTTTGATTTGTCCTTTAGTGTTTTTTTAGCACTACATTTGTCGGATCCCAATAAGTAGAGATAAATGCATTCAATGATATCGCCTGTACTAGCGTAAATACCTCTCTGATTCTCAATAAAGTTTCCCTCCAACAAATTCTATACCATGGATCAGGTTCAGTGGCAGTAAGATTTTCCGGTCGAGTAGACTTCATCCATGGAATAGAGTTTCAGTGATGAATATCGTGTTGCCAATGGTCAGTAGTTCCAGCCTGTCCTGTCGTCTTTCTGCGAATGCGGATCCAGAACGTTTCGGTATTTTCTGCTCAGTCGGAATGGCGGCAGTTTGATTCTACCCGCTTATATAACAGTCAAAATCAGCTTATTGCAAAGACAGAAGAAAATGGCGACAGAGAGAAGCCCATAAAAAAACCTAAAATCAAAAACAAAACAGCTCAGCTTTATATAAAAGATATGGTTTATGGAGCGACCGACGGAATAGTGACCACATTTGCAGTAATTGCTAGCATTGAAGGTGCGAAACTAGGAACCTTTGCTGTGCTCGCTGTAGGTTTTGCTTCTTTACTTGCCGATGGTTTATCCATGGCTGCTTCCAATTATCTTGCCGGCCGCTCGGAGCAGGCCGTAGTTGAAAGCAATTTACATCCTAAAAAAGATAAAGTTGAAGAACGTCCCCAGATCAGCGCATTTTTCACTTTTATCGCTTTCATCCTCATTGGAGCAATACCTCTGGTTCCATATGTGCTGCCGGTAAGCAGGCCTACAATATTGTTTCCTTTATCAATAACTCTGGCCATTTTCTCCCTGTTTTTAGTTGGAGGACTGCGTACTCGCGTAACCGGAAGCAATTTTATCACGGCAGGAATGGAGATGATGCTTATAGGTAGGGGAGCGGCCGCTGTAGCATATTTTATAGGAGTTTTCATCAAAAGTTTTTACGGTTGATCTATTTTCAAATAGAATAAATTCTGGAAAGATAAGGTAAAATTGTATAAAAATATGTCGTTAGAGCTCAATTATGGAATGCCATTATAATAAAAAACATTTTGCCTGAAATCTAAATGACGGTTTATTCGCGGAGACTTCAAGACTGGCTGCATCACAACAACGTCAAAGCCGAGCTGCTTTCCTTTGACAAGAGCGTTCATTCAGTTGAAGAAGCTGTAGCAGTCAGTGGTTATCCTGTTGAAAGAATCACCAAGTCAATCGTGATGCTGACAGCGGCGGATGATACTATAGTTATCGCCATGGTTCCCGCCTCAAAACGTGTCAGCACCGAAAGGGTAAGAAAGTATTTACAGCTTAAAGAGCGTCCCCTGATAGCTGATGCCGAGCTGATCGAAAAACGCATCGGCCAGCAGGCTGGTGGAAACTCGCCTTTGAGTGCAGGCGATGCCATCATTCTTCTGGATCCTGAACTTCTTCAAATGGATTGGATTCTGACCGGTGGCGGTGACGACAGGCATCTTGTGAAAATATCCATTGAAGAACTCCGAAAGGCTGTACCCCATAAGGTGACCCGGGTTCGCAAATAAACAGCGGTTCTATGGAAATTTTCCGGTATAGCTTGTGGCGCTATCTACTAAATTTTTTTGACACCATCTCCTCAGGTATAATATTTTATTATAACAGTAACTTACCTTAATGTCTTTTGCCCAGAACTCCCACTGGAAAAGTAGCATGGACGGAAAAACTGAATATCATATGTTTTTGCGGGCCGTATAGAAAAGCCGTCGAGTTCATCTTTATCTGGAGCGACAACAGTGACAAAACAAAGATTGCCTGAAAAAGGAGCACGGCCGAAAGACAAGAAAGGTCGTGACCACAAGGATGTCCCAAAAGATGATAAAACAACTATACATACTCAACGTGAAGCTGAAAGGCAGAAGGAAGACGAGGAATTTACCCCGGTAATCGTCAAACGCACCGATGAAGCACTACGGCATCCTGATGATATTCTGGAAAAGGCAATTCGTGAAGGATTGGCCCAGCAGAACCGGGCTTTTATGTCCTTGTTCCTCTCTTCCATGGCCGGTGGCTTAATACTTGGCTTTACAGCGATGTCGGTCGCTGTTGTCGAAACTCAGATGCTGCTTTTGGATCCGGTTATTACCACACGTCTGGCAACGGCATTCGTCTATCCACTCGGCTTCGTAATCTGCATAATGAGCGGCACCCAGCTCTTTACCGAACATACGGCAACGGCCGTCTACCCATTTCTGGATCGCCGCGGTAGCCTTAAAAAACTGCTGCGGTTATGGCTGGTCGTGATCGTCGGTAATCTTCTCGGAGCGTTGGTCAGTTCCATATTCCTCATTTCCGCCGAGGAGGTCATCAATGCCAAACCAGGGTACATCGAGATTGGTGAACATCTGGTCAACTTCGGCATTGTTCCCTTATTTTTCAGTGCTATTCTGGCAGGCTGGCTCATGGCACTCGGTACCTGGCTTGTCCTGGCAACCACACCGACTTTGAGCCAGATGGCTTCAATCTATATCGTCACCTTTATTATCGGGCTGGGCGGTCTGCATCATTCTATCGCCGGGTCAGTTGAAATGTTCACCGCTTATCTGATCAGCGATGTATTCAGCCTTTTACAGGTCTTTGGCTTTGTCGGCGTGACTATTTTGGGTAATCTGGTCGGAGGCAGCATTTTTGTCGCCCTGCTCAACTACGGACATATCCGCGAAACCCAAAAGACTCATGACGAAGAGTAAACACCTGCCCAGGGTTAAAATTTCATTTCCACACGCCGGTTTTTCTGTCGCCCTTCAGGAGTAGTGTTAGGTGCTACAGGCAGGCGCTCGCCAAACCCCTTAGCGGTCAGTCTGTTCCGCTCAATCCCGTGGTCGATGAGATAATTCATCACGGAACCGGCTCTTCTTTCGGAAAGCTTCTGGTTATATGCCTCTGGACCTGTACTGTCGGTATGCCCATGAACTTCAGCTGTTACCTGAGGATTTTCCTGGAAAAAAACCACCCATTTATCCAGTATGGGATAGTAAACTTTTTTGATGACGGCTTTGTCGAATTCAAAGAGGATATCTGAAGCCTCGATAACAAAGCTTTTACCGGCTGCTTCTTCTGCAGAACCGGGTATTCCTCCTTCCGCCCCCTCTCGATCGGCATATGCCGTGTTATCTGCTTCCTGAAAGCCCGGGGGAGGTCCCTGCCTGAGAATGTAATGTGCAGTTACACCATCATTTTGACCGACCGTGTATCTGACTCCATCCTCGGAATTCGTATAGACTTTGGCCTTATCATCCTTGTCCAGGGTGTAATGGGCGGTTACTTCATCATCCTGGCTGAGTGCATAATTCCTGCTGCTTTTCGCCGCATGTGTATTATACACATTGGCGCTGTCGTCTTTACCAATGGAATAATCTCTGGTGGTATCGTCATAGCGTACCTCCGAAGGAGAACCGGCGCACCCGCCCAGAAGAAAAGAGATAAGAATGGCAGCTTTCCCGAATCGATGAAAGGTAGGAGTGAGACGCAATTTGTTCATGACAACCTCATTTGTTTTGTTATGATCACTACTATACAGAGTATGCTGTGGTATTTTTAGCACCTTATGGATTGCTTTCTGGTTTTTCAGCAAGAAAACAATCTTTCTAAAATAGCCTTTGTCTGTATCCGACTTCCCCTCGAAGACCGATTCTCTATAATTTCACTACAAATTTATCGTTGGAATGTCAATACCATTTCTTCTTTCCGTGATGCTGTGGCGAAGGGCGCACTCTTCTTAAAAATCGATTAGTCATACAATTGCCGGACTCCTTCTGAGAGTTCTTGGATTCATAGAGATCAGGAACAACAATTTCTCGTTGTCTCGAACTTGAGGAATGGGGAAAATGTCAAATGCTTTGAAAAAGGCTGGAGAAAACAACATATTCAGGATAGGCTATGGAGAATATTTGAGCTTCTCCAACTCGGCTGGGTTAGGGACAGCTTCCTTTCTGCCCTCAGGAATAATGGCATGGAAGGTTTTGAACAACAAACATGGAGTGGAGGACAAGAAATGATATATGAGAATCTTATTGTCGACGTTGGTGATGATTTTGTTGGTTCTATAACTCTTAACCGTCCGCAGCAGCTCAATACATTTACCACCGCGCTGGCCACGGAATTACACCGCGCGCTTCTTGAGATGGATCAGGACCCCTCCGTCCGTGTTGTCTTGTTAAAAGGTGCGGGGAAGGCTTTTTGTGCCGGGATAGACGTTAATGAGCTTGCCGATAAAACTGCTCTTCAATACCGGGATTGGATTGAACATATGGAACAGCCCCTGTTGGCGATCTCAAGAATGAAGAAGCCGGTAATCGCCCAATTGCAGGGAGTTGCAGCTGCAAACGGCATGGGATTAATAGCCGCGGCCGATCTGGTGATTGCCGCTGAAAATGCCAAGATGGGATTAACCGCCATTAATGTTGGTCTGAACTGTGTTGGTCCCGTTATCCCCGTCGCACGCATCGTCGGCAGGAAAAAGGCCCTGGAATTGCTCTTGTTTGGCGATCTGATCAAAGCACCGGAGGCCATGGCCATGGGGCTTGTCAACAGGGTGGTTCCCAAGGAAGATCTCGAAAAGGAAGCCGCAGAATGGGCCCGAGTGCTGGCAAAGAAAAGTCCGGTGGCCATTCAGATAGCCAAAAAGGCCTTCTATGCCTCGGAAGATCTCGAGTACAATAAGCAGTTCGAATTGATGAATGAGGCTTTTGCCAGACTTTGCACTACACATGACGCCAAGGAAGGTGTGGCCGCCTTTTTTGAAAAGCGGAAGCCCGAATGGAAGGGATGCTGATTATGAAAAAAGGGGAGCGCCACTATGACGCTCCCCTTGCTACTGAGTAAAATGTGCTTTGACTGCATTGTATCAGCTCTGCTATTTGCCGTTCCCAGAGCTGGAGTTGATCAATGAATCTGAATCTGCTTGACCTTTTCCTCTTCGGGTCTGGCCACTATCACGGTGAGAATGCCGTTTTCATACTTGGCCTCGACCATATCGCTATCAGCCTCAAATCCTAGATGGAAAGACCGCTGAAATTTGCCGTAGCGCCTTTCCTTTCTGAACCTGTTCTCTCCTTCAATGGTCTCTTCTTTGCGTTCGCCGCTGAGAGTGATAATTTTTCCCTGCACATCTACTTTGAGATCCTCCTTTTTGAAACCGGGGAGTTCGGCTTCAAAAAATACCTTCTCGTCCTTCTCGTAAATGTCCACAGAAGGTATAAAATCGCGCACAGCGGCACTGCGGCTGGGCATCGAGGTGAAAAAGTCGTCCATCAGGGCTGGAAAAAGAGTTCTTGAACCAAGTTGCCGTGTTGGGTTCCATCGTGTCAGTTGCATATCGTTCTCCTTTGCGTATGTTGTGTTTTTTGCTATTTTTACTGTTTGTAACTATTATTGTTTACATCCGTAGCTGAAATAGTAATAAGGAATCATCTCATGTCAATAAAGTAAAATTACTTTTTGTTAAATATACTAAAAGTAATTCATGGAGCTGGAGGGTTTGATGGCATCAAGGAAAACATCTTTTATACGCCTGGAAATTACTTCGAAATCGACTCAGGAGCTGCTCGGCAGGCAATCTGTACGAACCACGTTTAAACTGACGGAACGTAGTATCGATGCAATGAGCGTCCTTGCAAACCAACTTGGAATTAAGCAGAAGTCACTTTTTGATCATCTGATCGATGATGACTCGGTCATGAAGATGATTGCCGAAGAATCAACTCAATATGAAATACCGGAGCAGAGGATTGCGAAAACCTATGTGATATCCAGGCGGACTTTGCAGAACCTCGAAAAAATTTCGAGCAGATACCAGACTCCCCGGGACGCTCTGGTGGAGCTTTCCATCGAACGTATTCTCCCGCTTATTACAGAGGAAAAGAAAAAACATAAGCAGCGAAAGATCATTTTGCAGAAGCTGTATAAAATGGTTGGCGAAGGAGAAGAAATCTTTGAAATGGCAAATGAGTCACTCGATAAGGACGATCCGGTTTATCGCCGAATATATCAGATGGCGAAAACTGTAAGAAACTGCTGCGATGATGTGGAGACCTTTGTCGATCGCGGTCGCAAGATCGAAGATTTTTAGTGCCTTACTCCTGAAAAACCACCACAAGAAACAAGCAAACGAGGAATGTAATTTAAATCCGCGAACTTGACCTTATCGCCAAGGCACTTATCCAGCTCAGCCGGGCTAGTGCCTTACTCCTGAAAAACCACCACAAGAAACAAGCAAACGAGGAATGTAATTTAAATCCGCGAACTTGACCTTATCGCCAAGGCACTTATCCAGCTCAGCCGGGCTTGTGCCTTACTCCTGAAAAACCACCACAAGAAACAAGCAAACGAGGAATGTATTTTAAATCCGTGCACAGGCCTTAAGCCAAATCATTTATACCCCTCAAGGGGTACTGTAAAGTCCAGCTCAGCTGGGTTATATCCCGCTTGCCCTTCACAACTCTGAAAAATTCGCTTATCTTTGAGAAAGAAGAGGGAGTTAACATCACGGCTCCTGAAACCCGATGACCAAAGGATATACCATGAGCGGCAATGATGTCTACGATCTGTGTGTGCTGGGCTGCGGTCCTGCCGGTTTTGCCGGAGCTATGCGGGCTCTCGATTTTGGCAAACATGTCTGTATTGTCGAAGGCGCCGAGATAGGGGGGGCCGGCATCATGTGGGGAGCGCTGGCATCCAAAACCATGTGGGAGTTGGCCAAGGATTATGCCGTCGCCGCCAAACAGGACAGAGGGTATCAGGCCTCGGGTCTCACTGTGGACTACTGCGCCGTACGCCGAACGGTTCTTCAGGCCGCCAAGGAAAAGCAATACCAGATGCTCTCCCAGATTGAGACCTATTCTCCTCGGAGATGGAAGGGGCCGGGGGCATTGACTCTGAAACATGGATGGGGGCGCTTTCTCTCCAAGACGGCGGTGGAAATCCGCTCCGATGATGGGAAAAAAGAGGTGATCAAGGCCAGATATTTTCTTATTGCCACCGGATCACGCCCCAGAAATTTTCCGCATGTGCTGATGGATCAGTGCAGGGTGTTGAATTCGGATGGAATCCTGAATCTCCAGCGCTTTCCCGAGCGAATGGTCATCATCGGTGCCGGCGTCATTGGCTGTGAATATGCCACTATCTTTTCCAGTTTCGGGCAGACGAAAGTATATCTGGTGGATCGTGCTAATCGTGTTATTCCTTACGAGGATGAGGATATCTCAACCTTTGTCAGTGATAATCTGGTGCGTAGCGGCGTGCAGGTGATTCATTCGGCCCAGCTCAGGGAAATTATCCCCAGGACCGAATATCAGCAGGTTGTCCTTGATTTTCAGGATGGTCACTCCGAGGTTATCGAATCCGATGCCGTTTTTATATCCATCGGCCGTACCTTTGAGAGATCGGGTCTGGGCCTTGAAGTGCTGGGGCTGGATACCGGCAGTCCCGGTATCCTCAAAACTGACGCCAACTGCTGTGTTTCCGACAATATCTATGCCGCTGGCGACCTCACTCACCATCCAGCGCTGGTCAATATCGCCGAAATGGAAGGGCGCTACGCGGTTAAACATATGTTCGGTAAAAACCGCTGGCCCCTTAATTATGACAATATGTCCACCGTGATGTTCTTCTATCCGGCGGTTGCCGCGATCGGACTCAATGAAAAGGGCTGCCGGAGCAGGAAGATTCCCTACCGGGCAGCCTACCTGTCCAATGTTTTGTGCAACCGTGCCATTGCCATGCGCGCAACGCATGGATTTGTCAAGATTCTGGTCACCGATGATGAACAGCAGCGCATTCTGGGTATGAGGGCGGCTGGACCGCAGGTTTCCAGTACCATCATGTCGATAGCCCATTTCATGGATCATGGCAAGGGAGTCCTGGATGTACTGAAGAGCGTTTATCCTCACCCCACGATTACCGAGGGTATCGAGGAATGTTTACGCATGCTGCTCGGCAAATCCATTTTCAAGCCACACGCCTTTCCCGACCTTCTCCGCTTGTGGCGCTGGCACCCGGAGACAGGTGTGACCGTAGAAGAGCGGGGTGATGGAAATGGACAACCCTGACGGCGTCGAGATCAGCACCCATACGGGCCTAAACTCCGAATTCGAGATAGCCTGATTTCAAGCACCGCAGGTCTTTCTCTGGCCCTCTGACATCCTGGCAACTTTTTACGAAAATTTAGTATAAAAGTTCAGTGATCCTACTGGAGGAATTACCATGCAAAAAATCATGAAAAGTTTTTCGTTTCTATTGGTTTCAGTCAGCGCTATAGCTTTGATCGGCTGTTGGTCGCCAGGCGGCGGTCCTGTTACGGATATACCGGATAACGGAGCAGTGCAGCCCAAGTTCCCAAGCAGTTTTTACTCCGGCATCTCAGCAGAGGAGGGGTGGGTTTTTGAGATGGACAGTGAGGCATCGGAGGCGCGCTTATTTCTGTGGCGGGGCGGTTTGCTGGCGGAGAAGGGGCATAATCATGTAATGAGGGTGAAGAAGATGGAGAGCGCGTTCTTCCTGCCAAAGAACATGTTGGATGAAGAGGCACGTCTGGACATCGTCTTCCAGGCAAAGGACATCGAGGTGGACCCGATGCCCCTGCGGAAAGAAATCGGTGGATCCTTTGCAGGAACGGGAATGACGCCGGAGGGCGCCCAGGGTACTCGGGAAAATATGCTGGGAGAGAAGGTGCTGGACGCTGAGCGTTTCCCCACCATTGGCTTCCGCACCAAAAGGATCATCGGTGAGCTCCCCAGATTGGTGCTTGATACAGTGATAACCCTGCATGGGCTTGAACGGCAAACCTTAATTCCGGTTACGGCACAAGTGCAAGAGGATCGTTTGACGGTAGAAGGTACATTTGTCATAGAGCAGACGAATTTCGGCATTGAGCCTTTTTCTGCATTAGGCGGCGCACTCTACATAAAAGATCCCATTATGATCGAATTTGACCTTGCCTTCAGGGCTCGTTAAAGATTGCTTATTCATTCTCAGCATCAGGAGGAGGTAGTCTGGGGACTACATTAAAAGTTACTTCAATATCCTTCTTTTGAGACTGATCGGCCAGTTCCAGAGATGAGGGGAGAAGCATGATACCGACTTTGATTTTTCCATCAGAACTGATTTCATTCAAGGGAATCGCTTCAGTATAAATGGTTTTAATATTTTCAAGAGACAGTCTGCCGCCTATCACCTCCACCGTCTCCGGAACTATGGAAGCCTCCTTCATGATAAGATATTCTGATAGCTTTCCGGTCCAGTTCGGCTGAATATGCAGTTTCTTCTGCTCGGGGACGTCAAGATTGACCACCAGTGTCTCCGGTTCCACCTGCTTCAGGCTGATTCCGGGAGGCAGGATGATCCCTTCACGGGAAATGGGAACCTCGTTTTGGCCGGGGACGGCGTTTGCCAGATCGAGTCTGACGTTTAACTGATCCGGAGTGACGGAGCGTATCAGGGATCCCGATCCACTAATCTGAAGTTTGACGCTACTCGCCGATGCTGAAAATATTTTCATCTCCTGGTCACGATTGACAAATTCCACCGGCACCTCCACGGTTGCCAGAGTTTCGAGCCCCCGGGCAAAACTAAACCAGATCCCGGAAATAAAGACCAGGCAGCCTAAAGCAGCAACGGCGAGTTCGATTGTCTGGTGGCGGGCGCCCGATTTGTCAGGCACTGTGCCGGCGTATTCCTGCAGCACTTCACTCAACTCCTGAACTCTTTCTATATTGATAATCGACTGATCCTTAAATACCGTGATCTCGCCTCGCTCCTCTGACACCACAATTACCAGGGCATCTGTCTGCTCGGTAAGCCCGGCCGCGGCACGATGCCGCGTGCCGAAGTGGGATGGCAGCTCTTTATTCTTTGAAAGCGGGAGAATGGTCCCCACTTTCATGACCTGGTTCCCTTGGATCACAATGGCGCCGTCATGTACCGGTGAGCCGTGCCAGAAAATACTCAGCAGCATTTCCTGAGAGAGTGTTCCCTGCCAGAGGACGCCTCCGTGAATAAATTCTTCAAGGCTCTTTTTCATTGGAAGTACAATCAATGCACCCAGTTTGCGGCGGGCAAGTTCTTCGACGCTTTCCGTTATAACATTGACAGGCGTCTGAATCCGGCGCTGAGGGACTCCCCAGAAAAACAACCTTAAGCTGCGAACCTGGAAAACTCCGGCAATCTCATTACGAAATACAATTATGATAATCAACGCAGCTACAGCGATAATACCCTGGATAACCCAGCTGGTGACGATCAGTCCGATACTTATCGCCAGCCGCTTCAGCAGCCAGAGCATACAAATAGCCAGTACCATTCTGATTACATTGGTGCCTCTGAAGAGTACATAGAGCCTGAACAGAATGTAGCTGTTTATGAGAATATCGAGGATGTCCTGCCAGCGCAGGCCGAGAATCAATGGTTCCATTGAATTATTCCGTTATGCTGAATCGCAGGGTGTGAAGGATATTTCCATCGGCATCGGTTATTTCGACCTGCCATGGTCCTATATCCGTGTCTCTGAGCTGCATGCTTGAGAACGATGCCCATCTGGGAGGCTTAATGGTGAGCTTTTTTTGTGATATCAGAACGCCACGGTAATACCATCTATGGTAAATAACCGTTTGTTGAAGCACCGGGTCAAACTCCGTAAAACAAAGAACCCGGCCCAGCTCGACGGAAAAAACAATGGCTTCGTTTACGGGCGTGATTCCCTGAATGGATTCACACATAACTGCCTTGATCAGCTCAGGCGCAACTTCTGGTGGAACAATTACCTCCTGCGTCCAGGCTACATTCGAAAAAGCGAACATCAAGGTGGTATTAATGATGAGAAACAATTTCACAAATAAATTTTTCATGAATATTTAACCTTCAGTAGAGCTATTCTCTTAAGCCATCAGGCATAAGAACGTCAGTCTAAAAGCGGTAATCATTATTGTTGAAAAAAGAAGTATCTTTCCGGGTAGATTTAAAGAATGGAGATTTTCTATTTTGGTAATCTTTGAATATTCCTACGTTTTTTGATCATGCGCATTTCTGCCCCCATTTCGACATTACTCATAAGGACAGGATTTATCCAAGGTACAGTGAATAAAAAATAATTCTCCATCTGTATGAATATTCATCTTTTTTGGGTTATGTGACAAATAGTTGGAGATTTAGTCACATTAATACTTATAGTTTAAATGTTGAAGTAAAAATTCTTAGGAGGCAAAAATGATAGCGATGCTGTGTGCTGGAGAAAAAGTTAGACATAACAAAATGGCAGAATGGGGTGTAGGGAAAATTCTTGAGGTAAACAGCTGTGGAACAATCAGTGTGATGTTTGAAGGGAAAAGACAAGTATCAATTGCTAAGGGCGCAAAATTTCTTGTCAGAGCAAGCGAGAAAGAAAAAACGAAAACAGCACCTAAAAAAAGCTAGCGATTTCAATCAATAATAAAATCGTTTTCTCGCTGCTTAGCTGTCCTGAAAAAATTCCTGAGGGGCCAGAAACGGCCTCGTTGCAAAGGGATTTATCCAGACTTATCCAGCCCTGCTGGATTAACGTTGATTTGGGTAAGATCCTGCTCCTCTGTCCGGATATATTCAGCGGCAGACTTCTCCTCCGGTGCCAAAACCGGGATAGAGCAACATTCCTCCATCCACATAGATGGTGGCTCCCGTGATATAATCCGCCTCATCCGATGCCAGCCAGACCGCCACCGGAGCGATATCGTCTGGCTCTGCGACGCGGTTGTAGGGAATAAGGTTGAGGATTTTCTCTTCCGCCTCAGGGCTTTCCCAGGTATCTCTGTTGATATTGGTTTTCACCGCGCCGGGCGAGATGGAGTTCACCCGAACCTTGTGAGGTGCCAGTTCCTGCGCCAGGCTTTTCATTAGCATCAGCAAACCACCCTTCGACGCGGCATAATTTGCATGGCCGGCCCACGGAATAGTGTCGTGAACTGAACTGATGAAGAGCATTTTTGCGGCGGCCCTGGAACGATCCCGAACCACTCCTCTGCGGCAGAATTCCCTGGCGGCTTCCCGGGCACATAAAAAACTTCCCGTGAGGTTGACATCAATGACCTTTTGCCAACCGGCCAGAGACATATCCAGGAAACCGGAATCCTGCTGAATACCGGCATTGTTCACTAAAATATCTATAGTTCCAAATTCCTTACAGGCGGCCTGCATCATTTCCCTGACTTGGTCTTCGCTGCTTACATCCGCCTGAATGGCTATGGCACTGCCCAGGTTCTCTTTAATACTCTGCACTGCCTGATCTGCCCCCTTCTGATCAGATAAATAGTTGATAATAACTTTTGCTCCGGCTTGGGCCATGGCAACGGCAACCCCTTTTCCGATTCCGGAACTTGCACCCGTGACCAGCACTATTTGATCCTGCAAAGTTTTTCCTATGCTCAAAATGTCCTCATATCAAGGTGTTGATTCACAAAAAGTCGCCCCGAAGCGCTATAGCGGTCTTACCGCTAGTGGATTTTGGTGCACCCTGATCAACCCAGCGTACTATTGTCTGAGTAGTCTCTTCCGGTAGCAGCGGCTGTCGGAATGGCATTGCCGGTTCGCTCCTGCCCTTCATCCTTAAGACGAGTTCGCTCTCGCCCGGCTTATTCGGAATGATGACTTTGCCGTTCTCACTGCCTTCCATTACCTCTTCGTAGCTGTCCAAGCGGAGATCGTGCGGAGCACTGGATCCTGTGTGGCACATGTTACAATGTTGCTCAAAAATTACCGAGATATCAGCCCAGGTCACTTCTTCCTGTGACTCTCCATCTGCTGCCTTCTCCTGTTCCTGTGCATCGAGTTGCCAATGCGAACCGGCAAAAACTAATTCGCCCCCATAATATCCAATGGCCACCACATTTATGAAACACAGGGAATAGAGAAAAAGGATGGTTTTCATGCCGGCTCTGAAAATGTAGTGGCTCAAAATGGTGATAAGAAGAAGTACGACAAGAGCAGCGGCCAGATAGATTTTCATCCTGATTGGAAACATCCAGGTGCCGGCGTGATAATACTGCCAGTCCATATAGCCCAGAAGAATGGTCGGGAATGCGGCAAAAAACGCCAGAACACAGCTGTGCCTGGCGGAGACCACAAAACTGTAGCGATTGAGAATCACCGCAACGATCCCGAAAATCAATGCTGCCATGACCCCGCCGATTGGCAGGTATACAATGGTGGGATGGATGGGATGGGTATAGCCAAGATTCTGCAGCGTCTGATAAAATATTTCCATTTGTTTGTCAGCACTCCTTGAACCTGATCAGTAGAGGATAAAAAGGATTCAGTATGCCGGTTACTCTCTGTTTATGGAAATTATGCCTTTTCTACCTTAATAATTCAGGACGTTGATGCAGGGAAAAGGGTCTTTCTTTTTTAATCACCTGCTGCCACACTTTTTTTCATAGCCAAAACAATGAGCATGATAGGGAAGTTTAGCCAGTGAAAATTACATTATTCTTCAGGGATTAAATGAGGATTCCAGACGATTTCCCAAAGGTGTTGATCAGGGTCTTGAAAATATCCTGCGTAACCGCCCCAGAAAGTATCATGCGCCTTTTTTAAGACGTTGGTGCCAGCGCTGTGAGCCTGCGCCATCACAGCATCCACTTCCTCCTTCGAGGTAACGTTGTGACCGATGGTAAATTCAGTAGGTGATATATTTCCTTTCGGCAGACCAGAATCATGAGATATGCTCTCCCTTGGCCAAAGTGCCAATTTCAATCCCGCACTGAGATCAAAGAAGGCGACTGCTCCATATTCAAATTCTTTTCCTATTATTCCTTCTGTCTTCAACTCTAGACCATCCTGGTAGAACTTAACGGTCTTCTCCAAATCATCGACACCCAAAGTGACAACAGAGATCAGTGGCTTCATGGTGTACCCCCTCACGTATAATGTCTTTTATCAATCCTGCTACTCCTCGTTTTATCAAGTGAAGTCAGCAAAACAGGAAGGTGCAAGAAGTGCAGTTGATGTACAGAAGTGTGCAAATTTTCGCTGATCTTCTCAAGTAACTTCCTCTTCCTCTCCATTGCAAATCCTTATTTACATCTGCGTTCTAGCTATAAGGCCTGATTATTAAAGCATATCGAGTGATAGAGGCCGCGGCTTCCATGATACGCTGCCCGTGGCATAAAAACTGCTATATGGGCGGCGATCCCTTGGCTGCTTTTTATAGAAGATGCGGTCCTTATACATTAACCTCAATTGAAGAAATCGGAATGACTAAAAGAAGAACAACAAAATTGAAACTACGTAACCATAAACAGCTCTTTATCTCAGGTCTATTCATCTTTGTTTTATATGCGGGATACGCGAACGCGTATGATAATGGAACGGTAGAGCTTACATGGCAAGAAAATCCACCGGAAGAGTATGTAGTGGGGTATCGTTTATATTATGGTTCTGACTCAAGATTTGATGATAACGGAAATTTAAAGAGTAACTTTGCCTACAACTACTTTATTGATGTTTTTGAGTCGGTCCGTTGCAGTAACTACGATAATACTTGTGAGTATCTTGCACCGGATGAATTGACCTGTATTACTGATAATGTTAATGATCCTCTTTGTACAGTTGGTAATTTTGAAGGCACTGCGTATTTAGCTATGACAGCGTATGATGACAATGAAGAGAGCGATTATACTCATGAATTAACCATAGTTCCATCAGAACCGGTAACAGAAGAACCACCACCGGTAACAGAAGAACCACCACCAGCAACAGAAGAACCACCACCGGCAACAGAAGAGCCGCCACCAGCAACAGAAGAGCCAACAGAAGAGAAAACCGACAATCCAAATAAACCTGACAAGTCAACTGATCCAAACGGCTCAACCAAAGTAGATAATCCTAATAAACCAGTAAAGAACAAATAGAGTAAAATTTAGAGGAGCCCAAGGTTTCGATACCAGTTTTAAGGTCATTTAGTGTCTGTCCGTAAATTGCTCATTCTGGACAGACACTAAATATTTATTAACCTCTATCATAGAGGACCCCGAATAGGCTAAAATGTATTCGGTTTCCCCCTCCCCCACCACCAAAAGTAGCCCCTGCCACAAGGTAAATTCTGAACCTTCTTTTACGTGAGCTTCACGTGATTACGATATCTCGGTTACCAAGGAGACTGAAAAAAGGATGCTCGTTACAAGCGAATATTCCAGAGCAATCCGACACTGATTCCATAGCAATCGCCTCTCAAATATTTCTGCAACCGGAACATCCTGGAAATCAGACAAAGATCTGGAAAGAAAGAGGAACAGTCGAATCCCCACCGTGCCAGAGCAGTGGGCTTGAGTTGACCGCTTCCTGAAAAATTAAGCAATACAACCTGAAGCACAGGTTGGAAAATTAAGGTTTTGCTCCAGACTTTCATGAAGTCCACAAAAAACTGCAAAAACAGCAACCCGGGAGATTCGGCTTCATACGACGGTATCACGGTTGATAAATGATCAGAAAAGGCATTATTTTGTTTGAATTAGATAGTATTGTATAACAAAGTTAAACAAAATATAAGGAGCAGACCTAATGGCACGATTGAACACCATACCCGAACCCTTGCGCTCTTTCCTGGCAAAACTGCCCTGCCCAACCTTTGAGACCCGCCCTTGGGCTCCGGGCACACCACTTGCCCGGCGCCGCGTTGCCATTATTTCAACTGCGGGACTGCATCGCCGCGATGATCGTCCCTTTGAAGGGATGTCTGGCGATTTCCGCGTGATCGCAGACTCCTGCATAGCCAAAGATCTGGTGATGTCCCATATTTCAACGAATTTTGACCGCACCGGATTTCAACAGGACTGGAATGTGGCTTTTCCCCTGGACCGGCTTCATGAACTTGCCGCCCATAAATCCATCGGATCCGTGGCGGATTTTCACTATTCGTTTATGGGGGCCACTGATCCGGCAGACATGGAAACCGCGGCAAACAAGCTTGCCGGGCTGCTGAGAGGTGATCAGGTTGATGCGGCCCTGCTGGTGCCGGTCTGACCTCTCTGCACCCGCGCCGTGGGCGCGCTGGCACATTATCTGGAAGCCGAAGGAATCCCAACTACTCAGATTAGCCTGATCAGAGAGCATACTCAAACCATTCAGCCCCCCAGAGCCCTGTGGGTGCCGTTTGCCTTGGGCCGTCCTTTGGGACTTCCGGGCAATCCTGACTTTCAACGACAGGTGGTCTTGGCAGCCCTGATCCTTCTGGAGGCGGAAATGGGTCCGGTATTGGAGGATTTTCCTCATGACGTCCCCAAAAAAAATACGTCACAATATTCGCTTGATCAGCTGGCCTGTCCGGTTACTTTCGTCGGTCCAATCACACAAAAAACTGAAACAGAGAAACTACTGGAAGCATTCAGCCGTGAAGTCGGGGAATTTCGCTCCTGGTATGATATCGGCATTGAAAAACGCGGTTATTCCGCTGTAATCTATTTTACGCCGGATGCTGCACTGCAGCTGTTCACTGATTTTCTCTCTGAGATCCCCATGACACCGGGTGAGCACATATCTTCACTGGACGCGGCCCTTCGTTTTGCGGCACAGGATCTCAAGTCGGTCTATTTCGAATCTGTGATGTTTCGTCCGGATATGATATTAACGGACGATGCCACCTTCACCGAGTGGTTCTGGCAGAAGACTGCCGCCGGTGCGGTACTTAAAGCCGTGAGGGAAAAATGCCGGGCGTCAGGCGATAAGGCACTGAAAATGACCGGAGATATGCTGCTGGTCCCACTAGGCCAGGCATAAAAACGAGTGAAACAGGATGTTGGAATGGAAAAACTGTTAAACGTCAAACAGGCGGCTGCATTGCTCAATGTCTCTGAAATGACGATCAGAAGGTGGACTAATGCCGGCCTGCTTGCCTGCTTTCGCATTGGGAAAAAGCGGGAAAGAAGATTCAAGTCATCGGATATCCAACAATTTATTGAAGGAAGAACGGGTTCCCAACAGGCAGAATGGCCAATTTCCGGCACTCCTGGCCATCGTGTGAGGTTAGGATTTGGCGATCTCGATGTTCCGGACGGCAGCCACGTGGCTCATTTCTATGCTGATCTCTCGGAAGCCCTTGGTATCCAGGCTTTTTATGTGCGGCAGGGAATCGAAAACCGAGAAACTGTTTTGGTGATATCACCCCGAAGCCGGAAAGAAAAGCTGTTCTCGGCAATGGAGCAGGATGGCCTGGATATCCGGAATCTGATCCGTCAAAACAAACTGATCCCGAGCAATGGTAAAAAGACTCCCGAGCAGATGACGGAATATGCCGTCCAGGCAGCTGCCTCGGCGCCTTGCAGTTTCCGGCTTATCGGAGACATGTCATGGACTGCGGACCAAAAATGGACCGCTGGTGAACTCAGGACTCTTGAAGAAAGCACCAACGCCAGACTTGGTCCCGGCCATTTGTTTTTGTGCCAGTATGATCTCAGGAAGTTTTATGGTACGGAAATTATGATGGCCCTGGAAACCCACTCCCATGCCATTCACAAGGGAAAACTGAAAAAATCGTTCAAGACCGATTGGTGAGTACTATAGGAATTTTATCATTGGCATACCGTCTTCTGACTTGCCGTGAATTTTCATCTTTTGACCCAAAATCACCGCGCCTTGTATTTCGAATTTTTATTGTTGTTTATGAAGGACTTATTCAATAACAGTGGATATTGTTTCTGAATTACGTTTTCTCAATTCTTATGTGGTAAATCATGACGCAGGAGCAGCAGATTAACCCCGATGAAATAACGATAAAGGCGGTAAGGTTGAGAGAGTTGCAGGGTTTCGCAGGCCGACTCGCCAATGACTCCTCCACTGGTCAGCTTACCCCTATTTCGCAGGCACGAGTTCGTTCGCAAATCCATAATCCCTGCGGTGATGGTGATGATGTAGCTCTGGTCACGGCCTTCTGTGGCGGCCGCTGTGTCGGCTACCTTGGCTTGCTGCCCGGCTTATGCAGCGTCGATGGTCGCGTTTTCAGGGTATTCTGGGGGACAACTTTCCTGGTCTCTCCGGAAATGCGTGGCCGGGGAGTCGGCAAGTTATTGGTTGCCGCCATGCAAGGTCTTGGAATTGACTTTATCGGCACCCGCATGACCGAAAACGCCAAACGGCTCTACTGCCGAATGGGAATGGAACCTCTGGGAACTCTGAGCTACCGCCAGTTGCGGGCGGATAAACTGAAACGGTTGCTTCCCGGGGGAGGCGAGATCCGCAAAGGAAAAGAAGAACATGACCCCGCGACCATGAACGAGGTGGTGAGCCTGTCTCTCTATCGGCTGGTGAAAAAAATGTTCTACAGCAGGATACTGCGTTCGTTTCGTCATGAGGCCGCAGCGTTTGCTGCCAGGGAGGTGGAACAGATCGCGGAATTTCCCGGGTACACAAGTATCGAAGTCACCGGGCCGGGTTTTTACCGGTCTGTTGAGGTGATTAACTGGATGCTGACCTATCCATGGGTGTTTTCACGGGACAAAGCCATCGAGAAGAGCGAGTATTACTTCTCCACCAGGCGCGACCTGTTCACCTATAAGGCCTTTCATATAGAAAGTGAAAACGACCCCTCGCTCTTAGGTTTTGTCGTCGTCTCGATTCTCACCCATAAGGGAAGAACTGTCGTCAAGGTTCTTGATCATGCTTTTCGGGACCCGGACGTCGGGTTTATGACCATGGTTGTCGCCTTGCGCTGTGCCAGGCGGTATCTCGCCGACCGTATCGAATACGATGTTGATCTTGGCCGATATCTCCCCGGCTGGCTTGATAAAAAGCGCTTCATCAAGAAGCAGGAGAGATTGTACCTCTTTCATCCCCGAGACGAAAATAGTCCTCTTTCGGAATATCGGGGGAGATTCCATCTCCGTTACGGCGACGGCGACACCGGGTTTGCCTAAAAAATCTGCCGGGGTTTTCCATCGAGCAAGGTCAATTTTGGCCGAAGCTTAGATGAGGGAATCGATATCGGTCCGTCCCTGGATTTCGGGGTAGGGGCCGGGGCGGGCGCTATAGAAATATTTCAAGCCGAAGGTTTTCAGGATGTCGATGAGAGTTTGGTTATGTTCACCAAAGGGAAAGCAGTAGGTCTCGGGAACGAACCCCAGATGGCTTTCGAACCACTGCAGTGCATTTTCGGTGTCGTATCTGATGAAATCCAGCCAGTCGCTTTTGGAGCGTCTGACAAATTTGCCATTACGATAATAATAGCCTTGAAAGGCTAATTTAGAGCGGATGCTGAAGTCCAGGTCTTCGGGAATTGTAGGATATCCGAGATGTGCCATCTTCCATTGACTCAACGGTTTCCGTTTTTGGGAATGGGTGCGGGTCAGAATAATATCGTGGAAATGGCTGTGAACACCGATGTGCACACCTTCTGTCTGCGCGAGTTCCTGCAGTTCCTCGATCCGCATGAAGTCTTCGTAATTGTCTTCAATGAGCGCCCGATACATGTATTTTTTCGACTTTTTGTAGGGGATGTATTCGCCTTCGAACATTTTTCTTGCCGGTCCGGGACGGATAAACGCGGAAGATATAAAATAGAGCAATTCATGTTCCTGCCTGCGTAACAGCGGAAAGTAGTAATATTGAGAAAAAAGTCCGTCGTCAAAATTGAGACGATATTTATTGAGAGGGAGAGCGAAGTACTCCTTTCGAATACAGTGAATAGTCAGAATATTCTCGGCATTTTTCGAGAGTGTCATGGCTGTGCAGATCTTTTTTTAAATAAGAATCATCTCTCCGAAGACTTCACTTCCTGCAGAACCACTGCAGCCAGATGATCAAGGTCTTCATCCGTTACTGAAGGGAGAAAACGCTTACGGTAGAGTTCATCGTGAATGATGCTGACGATTTTTACCAAGGGAGTAGCGATGAGAACTCCCAAAACGCCAAAAGCTATCACGCATAAAAGCATGGAAAAAATTACCGCTAAGGGGTGAACTCTCATACCTCGTGACATTATCAGAGGGAGGATAACGTTATTCTCCAGAAATTGAATCACAATATACGCGAGCAAAACCCATAATGGAGTCATTCCCCCTTCGCCAATAGCGAGCAGAAGTGCAGGAATGGCACTGAAGATAGGTCCAAGATAAGGTATTGCTTCCAAAAGGCCCGCTGTCATTCCGAGTACCAACGCATCAGTGAAACCGAAAATCGGCCACATGAACAGAAAAACCAATGTACCGATTGTTATCATTCCAAGAGAGGTCGCTCCTACCCAGACGGGAATGAATTTTGCTACCCTCTGCATTATTATTACGGTTTGGTCTTGATGATTCTCGGGTACAATCGAGAGTATGGCCGCAAATATTGGGCGGGGATTCATTAGCGTAAATATCACACCGAAAAATACTGTTACCAGCACAATCAATATTTCCAAACCATTGACGGCTAATGCGGTAAAACTGCCGATGGCGCCCTGAAACATCTCACTCATATCTGGGCGAGGAGAGTCAGCTTGCTCTGGAGGAGGTTCGGTGGGAGGTTCTTGTTTGGCTTCCAGGCCATCAGCCACTGATTGATCTTGAGCGATTTCAGTTCTCACTTCTTCCTCGATCTTTTTCTCAAAAATCTCAGTCTTCTGTTCCAACTTTATCAACGGCTTTTGTAAGCGCTCCCAGTAGCTTGGCCAGGAATAATACAACTTTTCTGCTGAGGTCTTCATGGGACCGAACAAAGCCAACCCTATCGATGCAATGCCGATGATCAATCCCAGAGTGATCAAAAACGTCGGTATTTTTCTCCCACCTGTCAATTTTCTCATCTTGAGGATTAGTGGATTGACGGCCAGAGAGATCAGGAGGATAAGAAAAAATGATAAGATTAAGGGAGAAAGAAGCAAATAACTTTGAATAAATGCGAGTAGTGCAGCTCCTAGAAATATATAAGCTGAGATTAATCCTGGTTTAGCAATAGAATTAGGATTTTTAGACATCTGTCCCTCATTATAATACCCCCGACAAGGTCATGGGTGGGCATGCCTCATTGCAGGATGATAGAAAAAATTCGCTTTTTATATTACTTTAACAGTGAAATGAGAGTTTTCAATGTAGCTTTCAGGTATTTTCGGAGATCCAGATAAAAAAGATCTCTGTTGGAGGTGTGCCAACTATCGCAAGAATTTCAAGGAGCCTTAGCCCACAACACATGCCACTCATCCTGGGAATCAGAAAAAACTGGGCGGAGATCAGGCTGTGGGCGAGGCCTTCCAGGCTTCTCTGCTCATTTTTCCAAGAAAAATTTTTGTGCAGATCAGCACGTTCCGCGGAGTGTCGCCAGCCTGTATCCGCAAGAGCCCTTCTCTAATGATGATTTTTTTAAGCAGTTCCCTTCCATTGGACTCATTGTAGTAAATATCAGAGTCGAGAATGTCGATCAGGATCTGGGGCTCAACCTGGTCAATGATCAACTGCATTCCAAGGTTAAGAAAAGGGTCTGAGATGTCGGCCAGCTCGCTTTCAAGGGCGAGCAGGCCAGATTTTGTCGATAATTCAGATATTTGCTTAAGTCTCAGGACAAGAGGCACCAGAGTCTCCTGGTCATCTCTGCTGCAGGCTGCCTTTGCCGCCAAAGCCAAATCACGTAGCATGTCTGTTCCTTCAATAGAGGTTGTTCATTATGGTATAATTCAGGCGATAGTAATTGAAGATCATGCAATTGCCAAACAAAACTGAAAAAGGAGAACATTATAGGGTCGGACTTGCCCGGATTTTTTATGGGCTTGCCAGGCTCGCCCAAAGGGTGAAACAGCTCTTTTTTGCTTGTGGTTACACTTCGTATTTGAAAAATATTCCGTTCCTACATTATGAAAGTCGAACCAGCCCCCGGAGGAACCACCGGTGGTTAACCGGCAGGAAGAGCTTTTTGGGAGAAAAGAAGTTGATGGTTTGCTCAGTAGATTGATCTTAACTCCGGCATGGCGTGCTTTGTCGCGGCACCAGTTATTGCTTAGGCGCTGATCACCAACTCAGCAGCAGCCAGGTATAAACGGCAAGAAGAACGGCAACCCACATGACCATGTTGCCGGTGGGGCGCATCCGGGCGACACGACCTCCGGGATAGTGGAGTTGAGTCAAGTAGGAAAAAAAGTTGTTCATATGATTAAGGGTTGTGGTGCGCACAGCCTTATCTGCTCTCCATAACCAACTGAAGCCGGCGGAAATGATGCGGGGAAAGAGGCGTCGATAGATCCATTCAGCATCGAGATTAGTCGAATGTAGTTCCGGAGGATAAAGGCCGTTGAGGTTAAGCCAGACAAAAGCCAGCGCAGAGAAAAAGAGAAGCTGAGTCTGTGCCAGAATATGGGTTGCATCATAAGGATTATATCCTGTTTCAAAGGGCAACAGGCTGTAGAGCATATCCGGATAAATGCCGATGGCCAGACACAGAAATGCGGAAATCGACATGGCGAACAGCATGTTTTTCGGAGGTTCAGTAGTGCGAATGCCGGAATCATGGGCGAAAAATGCAAAATAGGGAATTTTGATACCGGCATGATGGAAAACACCCGCGGAGGCAAAAAGCAGCATCAGCCATACCCAGTGGTATCCTTCATGGAGGGCAGCTGACATGACCATGGACTTGCTGACGAAACCGCTGAACAGCGGGAAAGCGGAGATGGAGGCGGCACCGATGATACAGAGTATCGCCGTTTTCGGCATGCTCTTGTACAGTCCTCCAAGATCGGAGCCATTCATGCGGCCGGTCATATGCAGCACCGCTCCCATGGACATGAACAGCAGTCCCTTGAAAATGATATCGTTGAAGGCGTGCGAAACTGCGCCATTCAAGGCAAGGGCAGTTCCGATCCCGATTCCGGTGATCATAAAGCCTATCTGGTTGATCATGCTGTAGGCCAGAACCCGTCGCAGATCATTCTCTATTACTGCAAAAAATATGGGAAAGCAGGTCATCGTCGCACCGATATAGACCAGCAGCTCGGTACCCGGATAGCTGCGGGCCAGGGCATAAACCGCAACTTTGGTGGTGAAAGCGCTGAGAAAGACGGCGCCTGTCGGCGTCGCTTCCGGATAGGCATCGGTCAGCCAGTTATGAAGAAGCGGAAAGCAGGCTTTGATTCCGAAAGCAAAGAAGATAAGCCAGCCGGCAATACCGTCGAGTCCGATATATTCGAAGGTAAGGGTGCCATTCTGGGAGCCATATATCAGAAGTCCCGCCATCAGAAGAAGGCCGGAAAAAACCTGGATCAGTAAATAACGTATTCCGGCCTGATAGGAGCGTTCCGTTCGTCTTGCCCAGATAAGAAAAACGGAAGAAAGAGCCAGAAATTCCCAGAACACGAAAAGGGTGAGCAGATCGCCGGCAAAAACGGCGCCGATGGCACTGCCAGCATAGAAGAGTGCTGATACCTGCTGCAAGGTGTCTTTGACATGCAGGGAATAGACGACCCCGATAAAGGCGGCAATATGAAAGATATAACCGAATAGAAGGCTTAACCTGTCTACCCTGTAGGGCATCAGCTCATAGTTGAGAAAGTGCAGGGAAACCGTGACCCCTTGGGGCACATTCCAGAGATGAAGCCCACTGAGCACGATGATGCCGAGAAGCAGGAATCCTCTCAGGTATCCCTTGGTGAAAAGAGCCAGTACGGCACCGATGAAAAAGGGCAGAAAGGCTGGAATATCGCTAGGCCACATGATTTTCTCCTTTCTCTTCCCTTTCCTCTTCCTTTAGGTCGAGCTCCTTCTGGTCATAATAATCTTCGTTTCGCATCAGAAAGGTTCGCATCCATTTGGCAACAAGCACCAGAACGACGCAGCCGATAAAGCCGTATACCGCATAAAAGCCCAACAGTCCTTCCCAGCGGTGGGAGGTATGGCGATGAATGATAAAATCAAGGATAAACAGAACAATACAGCATGCGTACAAAAGGTACAAAACGATCTTGACGTTCTTCGGCTTGTCGAAAAAATGTTGAGTATGCTTCGCCATATATGTTTCCTGTACTTAAAGAATTGCCAGTGCTAATTGATAGAGGGGTTGTGTAAAGAAGAACAAACCAATACAACCAAGCGCGGTAATACTCAGGGCTATCAGTGAGGGCAGGGGCGCTTCCTTGTACGTCATGTCCTCCTGCGCTGAATCACTGTTGAAGAAGGCGCGCAGGGGAATGGGGAGAAGATAGGCAATATTGAGCAGCGTACTGATCATCAATACTGCCATGATTATCCATTTTCCGCTATCAAATGCGCCGGTCAGCAGAAACCATTTGCCCCAGGTTCCTCCGGCCGGAGGCAGGCCGATAATACTCAGGCTGCCGATGAAAAAGGCAGTCATGGTGATCGGCATTTGTCGCCCCAGACCTCTCATCTGGCTGATTTCGGTCTTATGTGCGGCAAGCATGATGGCGCCGGCGCAGAAAAACAGGGTGATTTTGCCGAAAGCATGCATGGCGATATGCATTGCTCCGCCGACCACACCCATACTGGTCGCCAACAAGGCTCCAACGGTGATATAACCAAGTTGACTGACAGTGGAATAGGCCAGCCGGGCTTTTAAATTATCCTGACGCATGGCAACGACAGATGCCAGCAAAACTGTGGCGGCCGCAAGATAGAGCATGATATCGGTGCTAGGCAGCTGCTGCAGCAGGTCGAGGCCGAAAATATAGACGCATACCTTGAGCACGGTGAATACACCCGCCTTGACTACGGCTACGGCATGAAGCAGGGCACTGACGGGAGTCGGTGCAACCATGGCGGCGGGCAGCCAGCGATGAAAAGGCATGATGGCGGCCTTACCGATCCCGAAGATAAAGAGTACCAGCAAGGTTCCGGTTACCAGATGCGGGGTTTCGGCCGAGAATACGCCTCCTCTGGTAAAATCCAGTGTTCCCGCGGTATGCCAGGTGCCGATAACGGCCATCAGCAGAAACAGGATTGAAGTGGTCAGCAGCACGCCGAGATAGACCCGGCCGCCCTGTTTTGCTTTCCGGGTCCCTGCATGGGTTACCAACGGATATGTGGAAAGGGTCAGGACTTCATAAAAAATAAAGAGAGTAAAAAGGTTTCCCGCAAAGGAGATGCCCATTGTCGATGATATGGCAATGGCAAAGCAGGCATAAAACCTGGTCTGATTCTCTTCATGATGATCGCGCATATAGCCGATGGCATAGACGGTGGTTACCAGCCAGAGGTAACCGGCAACCAGGGAAAAGAGCATGCCGAGCGGCTCAATTTCAAAATAAAGGGCAAGACCGGGGAAGATATCCGGGCTGGTCAGGGAAATAGAGGCTCCGTTTTTCACCAGGACGTAAAGGCTGCTCACCAGATATATCAGAATTACGCTTGCGGCTATGGTCACCCCTTCACGCAGATTGGGATATCGACCGGCGGCCAGGATACCGAAAACGGCTAATGCCGGTACCAGCATGGTCAACAGTAATATCATTTCCGGCGACAACTGCATCACTGATTCACTCCAAACAGGCTTTGTGCTGCCAACTTGCTCACACCTACCGTCAGGCGGGTGTCAACGCCAAAGTACAGATTTGCCAGAACCAGCGTCCATATGGGGATAAGCTGACTCAGGGGTGCCTCCTTGATGTCGTCTATAATAATCCGGGGTTTGGAAAAATACACCCATTCGACTATGCGCCAGACGTAGATAACAGCCAGCAGGGAGCTGAGGAGTACAAGTACGGCAACGGGCCACCAGCCTCTCTCCAGCAGGGCGACCACCAGATACCATTTGCTGACGAAACCGACGGTTAACGGCAGTCCTATAAGGCTCAGCCCGCCGGTTACGATGGCAGCCATGGTCCAGGGCATTTTTCTTCCCAGTCCGGCAAAATGATTCAACTGTGAGCTGCCGATGCGATAGACGACCGCTCCTATGGCCAGAAAAAGCGCACTCTTCATCAGGGCGTGATTGAAAAGATGCAGCAGGGTAGCAGTGAGCCCAAGAGAAGTGCCGATAGCCAGACCTAAAATCATGTAGCCGATCTGGGCCACGCTGGAATACGCAAAAAGACGTTTGATGTTAAGCTGATAGATGGCGGAGACAGAGGCCGCAAAAATACCTGTCAGCCCAAGGACCAGAAATATATCGTTGAGCGGCAGTGATTTGGAGACAAATTCGATACTGAAAACATCGAATACGTAACGGATCAGGACATAGACGGCAACCTTGGTGGAGGTCGCCGCAAGAAAAGCGGTGGCCACAGAAGGTGCATAGGCATAGGCGTTGGGCAGCCAGAGATGCAGTGGGAACAACGCCAGTTTAAGACAGACGCCGACGATGAAAAACCCAAAGGCCGTCAATACGGTTTTCGATTCATAAACCGAGGGCAGTCGTTGCGACAGATCGCTCATATTGAGCGTTCCGGTCATCATATACATCAGACCGACACCGATGATGATGAAAGTGGCGCCGATGGTGCCCATGACAAGGTATTGGTAGGATGCCGTCAGGGCTCGGCGATCACCGCCCAGGGCAATCAGGGTGTATGAAGAGAGGGCGGAAATTTCCAGAAATACAAAAACGTTGAATGCATCGTTTGTTGCCAGGATCCCCAGGAGTCCGGTGAGGCAGAGCAGGTAAGCGGTATAGAAAAAGACATGCCTGTTTTCAGGCAGCTCGTCCCTGATACTGGTCTGGGCGGCAACAAGAACAACAGTACTTATGCCGGAAACCAGCAGAAGGAGGTAGCTGTTAAGCTGATCGATGCGATATTCGATTCCCCATGGTGCCGGCCAGCCGCCAAGTTCATAAATTATGGTGCCGTGCAGGAGTACCTGCTGAAGCAGACCGCAACTGATAAGAAATGCAACGCTGCTGACCAGAATAGCAAAAAGGCTGACCAGACGCGGGATTCGGATAAAAAGACAGAGCGGTGCACCTAATAGAGGGACGATAACCTGAAGTATGGGATATTGGGCAATCACTCGTCTATTTCCTTTTTCCGTCTATGAATTTGCGTCTGGGACCATACGCTTCCAGGTGACATTCCAGCTCATCGCTGGCGTCCTGAGCGTGAATCTCATCTTCCTCTATCGAGCCGTATGCTTCTTTGATCCTGATGACCAGCGACAGGCCCAGCGCAGTAGTGGCAATACCGACAACAATGGCGGTAAGGATGAGAACATGAGGAAGAGGGTTGGAGTAAAGCTCCCACTTTTCGTCGTATATGGGAGCTGTGCCGCCGGTGACTTTGCCCATACTGATGTAGAGAAAAAACACCGCTGTCTGGAAGATGGATAAGCCAATCAGTTTTTTCACGAGGTTCTCATGGGCGATTACGATGTAAAATCCAATCATCATCAGCGCCACGACGATCCAATAGTTGTAGAGCCCGAGAATATTCATGATATGTATTTATGCTTAACGGTTCGCCAGGTAAACTTGAAGAAGAGGGTGATCATTACCGAAGCCACGGTAATGCCGACACCCAGTTCCACGAGTAATATGCCGAGATGTTGACCATGGACCGGATCATGCCTGAGAACGTCATAGTCAAGAAAATTTCCGCCAAGCAGCATGCAGGCTACCCCGACACCGGCATATACTAGTACGCCTGAGGCTGTAAGAAGCACAAGTACCTGACGTTTGAAAATTCGCTGGGCGTTGCTCAAACCAAAAAGCATGGTGTAGAGAATTACTCCTGCGGCAAAAATGACTCCGGCCTGGAAGCCGCCGCCCGGTCCGTAATCGCCATGGAACTGGACATAAAGCGCGAACAGCAGAATAAGAGGCAGCATCATCTTGGCGACGACGCGCAGGATAATCTGCTGCTGCATATCAGCAGGCACCTTTTTTTTCGATTGTTGCTTGGTCTCGCGCGAGACCAGCAGCAGGGACATTACACCGATCGCTGCGGTGAAAACCACTACTGTCTCTCCCAGCGTATCAAAGCCTCGATAACTGGCTAAGACGGAGGTCACCATGTTGGGTACGCCAACCTCCGTCATTGATTCTTCCATATAACGTGGAGCTACATGTTTGTGAACAGGCGCATCAGCTGAACCGAAATGCGGCATATCAAAAGTTCCATAGACCAGCAGTCCTCCGGTAACAATGACAATTCCCAGAGCAAGTGTAGGTTTATACCTTTTCTTTTTCTGGTGTCTGCCGACAAGTTTGAGGGAGGCAAGCATCAGCAGTGTTGAAATACCGGCCCCAACGGAAGCCTCGGTGAAGGCAACGTCAACTGCATCGAGGTCAAGAAAAAGACTGGCGGAAAGAAGACTGTAGATACCGGCGAGCATGACCACGGCAAAAAGATCATGCAGCCGCACTATCGCCAGCGCCGTACATACCAGAAAAGTCAAAATGACTATGTCGATTAGAGTTGTGATGGCTTTTCTCCTGATTGTTTATCGCCGACATTCAATAAGTCCGGCTTCATACCGCTTTGCAACGCCGCTTTGGCCATGGCGTGACTGGCTGTTGTACCCGCCAGAAGAGAAAACAGAAGGATGATTATCAGTTTGGCGAGAACCAGTGTCCAGCCGGCCTGCAGCATCAGACCTATTAAAATCAAGCTGGCCCCCAGCGTATCCGTGATGCTTGCCGCATGAATCCGGGTAAAGAAGTCCGGAAAACGCAACAGGCCGGCTGCCCCGGTTATACAGAAGAAACTTCCGCTGACTAAAAATATCCAACTGAAGGTATCGAGGATGATTTCCACTACAACTCCTCCTCCGATTTTACACCCGCATATTCAAAAAATCTCAATACTGCAATAATTCCTATGAAATTTATCAAGGCGTAAACTATTGCAATATCAAGGAATTCAGGTCTGCCTCCGATGAATCCGAGAACGGCGATCAGCAAAACGGTTTTGGTCCCGAAGTTGTTGACCGCCAGAATCCGGTCATACAGTGTCGGCCCCACAAATGCGCGGATCAGGGCCATGGCCATGACAATAAGAAGTGCGATACCGGCAACGGCAAACATTATCCCTCCACCCTGCAAACCCGGCGGTCCATTTCACCTTCCAGCAAACTTGCTGCCGTTTCCCTGGTTAAGGCGTGGACTGTAATCTGGTCACCCTGCAGATCGATACTCACTGTTCCGGGAGTAAGTGTTATTGAATTGGCATAGATAACTTTGCCAAGATCGGTTTTCTGATGGGCTGTAACGGTAACGACGTTAGGGCTGATGGAATCGACCCCCAGCCAGACACTACGGGCTACGGCGATATTGGAAACTACGACTTCCTTGATCAGCCAAAGGTAATAGAAAGGAATGGTAAAGGTCAGGTTCAGCGGCTGGGATTCGCCATCGACGACATCCATAAGGTGACACAGAGTCACAACAAACAGCACGGACACCACCATGAAAAAGAGCAGAAGCGGGGTGTAATGGCCGGAATTGATCAGCCAGAAACCGCTGAGCATTGCCGATAATGCGAGTACATGCAGCATCAATTACCCCCTTGAAAGTTTAAGTGAGTCGTTTCGGAAGATGGCCGTGATAGAATTATTCCTCTTACTTCCATCACTTATTGTCTTAATGTGCACAGACCTACTTTTCATACCATTTCTAATTATGTTGTGTCAAGAATAACTGGAATTGATAAAGGGGTTTATTAGTAGACCTTTTGCGGCAGGATCAAAAATAGTTTTTAATAGCTGATACATTTTAATCCAGCACTTCAGCCTCTTTGCACAGCCTATGCCATATCTGTTTATATAGATTATGTTATTGTTATCAGTTATATGGATGACTTGGTTTGTAGTTCTCTCTTCTGTAACAAAATGTATCGCAGCTCTAAAACGTATCAAAGAGTATGTGTTTGTATCGGCGTAATTGCCGTTGACGTTCCAAGAGGCGCCAGTCAATAGATTCCCCTCAGGTGGGGCAAAGATTTTTTCCGACCAGGCAGAAGTTTTTTTTGCCGGAAATACAGCATGAAAAAATTTGCATCGCCAACTTTTTTATTTGATATTTCAACAATTATTTGTTTTTAAATAAACAAAAGAGGTCATTGAGAGATTGGTTTTTCTATAAAAATGGTGTTTACCGCATAAAATGAAAACTTGATGGCGTCGTAAAAAGCCCGATCTCCGGCGTTGCAGGTTTTTGGCAGGCCTTCGACATACTACCTGTATAGTCGAAGAACTGCCAAAAGCACTGCGCCTTGTATATCGACTTTTTATCTAGCCATCTGAGAGCTTAGATTATCAAAGTTTGACCTTACCGGAAAACATGGAGAAGGTATAAAATGAGTAATATAAAGGTATTGGTGGTTGATGACGAGAAGGACTTCGCTGAATCCCTGGTGCAGAGACTATGCAGGCGAGGATTTGAAGGCAGGGCGGCAGCCGGTGCAGAAGAAGCAATGGCCAATCTTGATGACGGCTGGATACCCGATGTGGCCATACTCGACTTGTTGATGCCTGAATACGACGGCCTGGAAACAATGGGGATGATCAAGTCACATTCGCCTTCCGTACAGTGTCTTATACTCACCGGCCATCCTACAGCCGGAAGCAGCATAGAAGGGATGAATAAAGGATTGTTTGATTACCTGATGAAGCCTGTCTCCCTGGATATTCTTATAGAAAAAATAGAGGCTGCTTGCGGTAAATAACCATTTGGTTGAGGGACAATATAATGGTTGCTGATTTTATCTTTCTTCCCCGGCCAGTTTGCCGGGTTCGGCTACCCGTTGTTTCAATGCATCCGTGATGCGCTCCAGCGGTTCTTCGCCCTTGCCCTCCCTTTGCAGTTTTTTGGAGGAGATCGGTTCGCCGAAATACACGACCACCTTTTTCGGCCGGATCAGCAGGCTGCCCGGCGGCATGGCTGTTCGTGTTCCGGCGATATAGACGGGCACAACCAGACAGGGATGTTTGGCTAATATCATACCCAGGCCGGGAAGGAAGGCGCCGAGCCGGCCGGTGCGGGAGCGGGCGCCCTCTGGGAACCAGATCAGGCTGCGGTTTCGTCTCAGTACCTCTGAGCCATAGGCCAGACCGATACCAGGCCTGCGCACCGGATCCACCGGGAAGGCGAAGGCCAGACGGGCAAAAAAGGCATTGAAACCATTGGCGAACGCCGGGTCCTTCAATCCGGCAAACTGGCGGCGCAGCACGTTGTAGGGAATCAGAGCCGTCAGGGCAAGGGGATCCAGGAAGCTTACATGGTTTGGAGTAAATACCACCTGTCTGTCTGTGGGAATGTTGCCGGTACCTTCAGCGGCAGCGCGGAACCAGACCAGAGAGAAAAGCCGGACAAACGCGTGAGCCAGACGGGCCGCGGCGCGCTGTCCCCCTGGAAATTTCCGTCAGCCAGCGTTCACTCTCCTTATCCAGGTATTTCTCAGGGTCCTCCACCGGATCGGCATGTCCCCTGGTTTCTTCTTTCCCCGATTGACTTCCTTGAGCAGATCGCGAACGCTGTGGATTCCGGAGATTGTTTCTTCGTCGAGCTCCAAATAAGCGGCAGTCTCCCGGAGGTTCCACCACCTTGTCATGCCACTGCACCAGCCGATGGGTGTTGGTGAATGATCCGTTCTTCTCCCCGGGCAGGGCGGCCGGCAGCAGGAGCGTCTCGGTCTTTATCTCCTTCGCTTTCAATAGACCGGTTTTTGCCTCCGGAGATTTATACCAGTAGGAAGCCGTTTCCTTGTCAAAAGTCTCGCGTATGGCCATCCACTTCAGGTTCGGCAGCGCCTCCCTGATCATTCCGCTGTTATGCCCGCCGACCACAGGATTCTGGTTCATCAGCAGCAAGCCTCTGATGGTCCCGTCCCTGATCGCCATGGTCATGGGCAGCTGGGAATGATCCCCCATGATCTTGGGCATATGCTCATAGCACCAGGACCGTTCAGCCGTCGCATGATCTCCATATCAGGCGCGCAGCAGAGAGACGAGCGTATGTTCAGGAAAAAATAATTCCGATCTGGTTGAAAGAATAGCTAAAAGCAGGGGGCGCTGGAAACATCGCTCACAGCGAGCCTCTCAATGTCTTGTTGAATAGGACGAATCCTATTAATCAGGACCCCGCGGCTGAGGAGGAATCTCCTCAGTGCCGATGATTTTTACATTTCCGACCGCTCCTGCTGAACCACGCAAAGGGCATCTTCCGGAGCAGGGCGCGATTTTTTTCCTCCTGAAGCCGCAGCAATGATCTTCATCTGATTTGGTATGGATATTGCTTGCCTACTCTTTCAGGAGGTGCAGCAGAATATCAGGTAATTTTCAAGAAACCCTCTTCTGACAAGAAGGCACCTGGTGTCCCTTTCATTGGGTCAGGCGTAATTCGACAAAATGCGGCGCTGGTCATTGTCGCGTTCCGATATTTAACTGGAAAAGTCAACAACACCTTGATTTCATATACGTTCATGATATTGAACGCAGCAAAAAGGGAGTTACCAATGAATTTCAGCCTCTTTTATCAATTACTGGAGTCCCATTCGAATCACGGCAATGCTCATTTCCTTCAGGGCGTGGTGAGTGAACTACAGGAGCTTGGTCATCGGGTGCGGGTATTCGAACCGGACCATGGCTGGAATAGAAAAAGCCTGCTCAAGGAACATGGGACTGATGCCTTGGAGCAGTTCAGGGAAAAAGACCAGAATCAGGTGAGGGTCGTGTATAACCGCCAGACCCTTGATCTGGAAAAGGTTGCGGCCGAATCGGATGTGATCATCGTTCAATCGAACGAACCCTGGCTGGTCAACGGCTTTGGGGTATTGCACAACAGACTGATGAGAGGTGCCGGCCCGAAAAACTCCTTCAAGCTGCTTTT
The DNA here is from genome assembly GCF_016919005.1 of Desulfopila inferna. NCBI lineage: Bacteria > Pseudomonadati > Thermodesulfobacteriota > Desulfobulbia > Desulfobulbales > Desulfocapsaceae > Desulfopila > Desulfopila inferna. The sequence continues at coordinate 54,350 of NZ_JAFFQE010000008.1, read as the reverse complement.
TCATGACAGCCATCATCGTTCCGTCAGCGACCCCGCCTGGCTTAACCGTTTCAGGCTTGATTTTTACGATGGCATACTAGTCTTCGGCAAGATGCTCCGCAATGTCTACCGGAAACATGGTTGGAGCAAATATGTCTGGATCTGGCATGAAGCCGCCGATATACGCCGCTTTTTTCCACGCTATCCGAGTACGGAGTATCCGTTCGGCGATCTGGTCTGGATCGGTAACTGGGGCGACGTCGAGCGTACCGGAGAGTTAAATCAGTTTTTGTTCCACCCTGTTCAGGCGCTTGGCCTGAAATGTCATATCTACGGTAGGCATTACCCCAGGGAAATTCTGGGCCTGCTCAAACGCCAAAATATAGAGTATTGCGGCAGGCTCCCAAATTTTCATATTCCCAAGGTGTTTGCCAATCATGCCGTCAGCATCCAGGTGCCGCGACGCATTTATGCCGGCACATGGTCCGGCATTCCTGCCATTCGCCCCTTCGAGGCGCTGGCCTGCGGCATTCCGTTGATTACGTCTCCCTGGCAGGATAATGAAGGCTTATTTGAGTCCGGAAAAGATTTTCTGGTGGCTCGTGACGGTGATGAAATGCGGCAACATCTGCGTACGATTCTTAATGATCCCGGGTTTGCTCTTCAGCTGGCCGCTCATGGTCTGGCCACCATTAGGGAGCACCATACCTGCTCTCATCGAGTTACCCAGCTGCTGCAGATAGTTGCCGCGCAAGACATCAGCGGTTCTGATCTGCAAGAGTCTGCCCTCTGCACGGATACTTTGACTACCGCGGAATAAGGAGATCAAATCAAGCCATAGGTAAATGGCTCAGCAGAGATCATGTTTTCAATTGCGCACCCTGGTTGAGCTAACCATCAATCGCGACTATGGCTGGGGAAATTGGAGTATTGAAGAGATACACTTTTTCTGTTCCGGGATGATTATCAAAACGTCGAACACCGCTCGCCGGTGATCCGCCAAGCCAGCGGGCTCAATACATGTAAACAGAGCTTAATTATGACGCTATCGACGGGCAGGCGATTATTGGTTATTTTGTCTACGGTCCTGTGCAGATCATTTTTCCCTGTACGGCATGTGCATGCCGCCAGAGAATCCATGCTCTATCCCGCCGGGCCGGCAGCCGAACGCATTGCCGGCCTGTGGTGGGAGATGCTGGTGGTGTACGGCATCGTTTTTCTTTTCACCATGATGCTGGTGGTGCTGGCTCTGCTGGCTCGCCGGCGCGAGCATCCGGTTCTTGGTTCCCGCTTCGTCTTTATTTCAGGAATAGGCATACCCTTCATAATTCTCATTGTCATGCTCGTTTCGGCAATTCGGGCGACGGTGGAGCTTGGGAAAATACCCGCCGATTTTCAGATAAAAATAGTGAGTCACCACTGGTGGTTTGCAGTCTTTTATCCCGATTACGGCATTGTCGACGCCAATGAAATCCACATTCCGACAGGCAGAGTGGTCAGCATGGAACTGCTGTCGAAAGGGGCTGTGCACAGCTTCTGGGTGCCGAGACTGGCAGGCAAGAAGGATATGATTCCGGACCATCCCATTGAACTGCGGCTCTCGGCCGATGATCCCGGCGTGTACCGCGGCACCTGCACCGAATACTGCGCCGGTCCCCACGCCCTCATGGCCTTTCGTCTGGTGGCTCATGACGCTGATGAGTTTGAGCAGTGGCTCCGCCGTCACCGTGAGCCACTGCCTCCACCGACAGATCCGCAGCTGCGCCGGGGACGCCGGGTCTTCCAGGAAGAGGGATGCGCCGCCTGCCATGCCATAGCGGGAGTGTCGCAAAGTGATACCGGCCCCGATCTGACATGGGTGGGTTCGCGAAGAACACTGGGTGCCGGAACGGTTCCCAACAACAAGGGGAACATGTCGGGGTGGATAGCCGATCCGCAATCGATCAAACCCCGTAATTTGATGCCGCCCTCCTATCTGTCCCCCGCAGATCTGCACGGGGTGGTGGAGTATCTTCGGAGCCTGAAATGAATCCCGTTGACCAGGCAACTGAGCAGCGCTTTACCGAGATCTGGCGATCCCCCACCGGTCCGGCAGGATGGCCGAAAGTCGTCAACAATCGCCCTCTGGGAAAGAGGTATATGATTACGGCGCTGAGCTTCTTCTTTGCCGGCATGATCATGGCGCTTCTCATGCGAACCCAGCTTATCGTGCCGGAGAATACTTTTCTCGGCCCTGATGGCTATAATCAGATTTTCACCATGCATGGTTCAACCATGCTTTTTTTGTTTGCCGTGCCCTTCATCGAGGGGTTGGGGCTCTATTTCGTGCCGCTGCTGATCGGTGCCCGGGACATCGGTTTTCCCCGGCTTACCAGCTTTGGCTACTGGCTCTATCTCTTTGGCGGACTCACCATGTATGCCAGTTTCCTGTTCGGAGAGGTGCCGGATGCCGGCTGGACCGCCTATACGCCGCTTTCCGGCTCCAAATTCTCAGGGGTGGGGCTAGATTTCTGGCTGCTGGGGCTCAGCCTGGTAGAAATAGCCGGGATCAGCGCCGCCGTGGAGATTGTCGTCACTATTCTCAAATTCCGGGCCCCCGGCATGGCCATTCAGCATATGCCGCTGTTCATCTGGAGCTATCTGGTGGTCGGCGTCATGATCATCTTCGCCTTCACGCCTTTGCTCCTGGCCAGCCTGATGCTGGAGATGGATCGATCTTTAGGGTTTCGCTTTTTTAATGTCGAACTCGGCGGCAGCTCATTGCTCTGGCAGCATCTGTTCTGGTTTTTCGGTCATCCCGAGGTCTACATCATCTTTCTACCGGCAACCGGACTCATTTCCACCATCATCCCGGTGTTCGCCCGCCGCCGCATAGTGGCATATCCACTGGTGGTCGCGGCCGTCATCATCATAGGCTTCGTCAGCTTCGGGCTCTGGACGCACCATATGTTTACCGCCGGATTGCCGGATCTGCCGATGCTGTTCTTTACGGCCGCCAGTTTCATGATAGCGCTGGCCTCAGGGGTGCAGATATTCGCCTGGGTTGCTACTCTGTGGGGAAGTAGGCCCATATACAGCGTGCCCATGCTTTTTATCCTGGGCTTCTTCTTTATCTTTGTCAACGGTGGCTTGACGGGTGTCATGGTGGCCACCATGCCCTTTGACTGGCAGGTGCATGACACCAATTTCGTGGTGGCTCACTTCCATCATGTACTGATCGGCGGCGCGGTCTTCCCCTTCATGGGGGGACTGTATCACTGGCTGCCCAAGATCAGCGGCCGCATGTACGGCAGAATCTGGGGAGGAACCGGCTGCGGCCTGATGTTTCTGGGCTTCAACCTGACCTTTTTACCGATGTACGTCATAGGGCTTTTGGGAATGCGCCGGCGGGTATATACCTATCCGGAAGAACTCGGAGTCGGCACCCTCAATTTCCTTTCCACTACAGGCTCTTATGTGCTGGGGCTCGGCTTTACCGTCGCTCTGCTGGGCCTGATCTGGAGCAGCTGGCGGGGGCGGTCTGCGGTCGCCGACCCCTGGGGCGGAGGGACCTTGGAATGGTCCCTTTCCTCACCGCCCCCTGTTTACGGGTTCCGCCGGCCGCCGGTGGTGCGGGACCGGTATCCGTTATGGAACCCGGCCGGACCGGAACATCCCCGGAAGGAGCTCAGCAGTGTGGCTGATGCTCTGGACTGCCGACCCACCGGATGGCGGGCGACCCTGCTCACCGATGTCACCAATGCCCGCCCTCAGGCCCTGCAGTATCTTCCTGGACCGACATATCTTCCCTTCATAGTCTCTGTTACCATTCTCGGGGCGGCGGTAGCTTTTCTGGCCAAGAACTTCCTGGTAGCCGGTATTTTTGCACTTTTCAGTATTGGCCTGGTCGGCAGGTGGATGTGTTCCGAACCGAAACTTCCTCCCGGGGAAGCCCGGGAACTGGCGGCCCGTCTCGATCTTCCTCTGCTCTCCAGTGGACCTCGGGCGACGGGATGGTGGGGTACAATCGGGATGATCGCCATTTTTGCGACAATTCTGGGGATGCTGATATTTTCCTACTTTTACCTGTGGCTCTACTCAGAGCAATGGCCGCAGGGAGGATTGCCCTTGCCCAAGGCTCTTCCCGGGCTCATTCCCTTTGCTGTTCTGGCGGCGGGCGGAATCCTGCAGATTGTTGGTTCATGGGCGTGGCGGAGCAGGCGCAGGGGAATAGTGTATCTGGGTGTGGGAAGCGCCGTCATTTCCGGTCTGGTCTTTGTTGCAGGAGAGATACTGTTCCTGACCGCTACACCATTTGTTCCGACCACCAACGCCTACGCCTCGATCTTCTTCACCCTCAACGGATTTGCGGTGCTCACGGTCTCCGCCGGAACGGCCATGCTGGCGGGTTGTCTGATCCGTCTTCGACGCTCGGAACCCTTTGCTGCTCCGAGGCTGCAGCTCTGGCTGCAGAACAGCGAAATGTTCTGGTTTTTCGGTGTGGTCGTCAGCGTGCTGGTTTATCTGGTCAATTACATCTCACTTTACATTTTTTGAGAGGATGCCATGTATGCTCACACTACAGATAAAACGGCTCCACCGGTATGGCGGCGCTGGTTCGCTTTTCTGGGCGGCGGCATTGCCTGGACCTTTCACCTGCTGGCAATTTATGCAATAGGGGAATTTGGTTGTGTCAGCGGTTTTGACCAGCAGATGTATCTCGGCATCAGCGGCGTTGCCTGGCTGCTCATAATCACGGGGATTATCTCGCTGGCGCCTGCTGTCGCCGCAACTATCGTCGGCTATATCGATGCCCGTCGAGATAAACAACAGGAAAAGCCGGGGGGGGAGGATGAGGGAGAGAGATATCTGTCGAGCTTCGGCTGGCCTCTCAATGGCTTGTTTGTTCTGATAATTTTTGTTGAGAGTCTGCCTGTTTTCGCCTATCTCGGGGGCTGTTAAAGTCGGTCGATCTTCGCGTTTTCTTGTCATTTTCAGGAGAAGTGATGGAAAGAAGAACCATGATGAAATGGATGATCCGGGCCATAGGTCTGGCAATCGCGGGCATGGTCGGCATCCCTGCCTTCATTGCCGCGTTTTCACCGTCCTGGATATATCGGAGAAGGCCGAAGGTATGGCGGTCGCTGGGGAGGCTCGAGGACTTTCCCGTGGGAGAAATGCAGAAAATTTTGATCTCCCTGCCCGAGGAACAATGGGGCAAGGCTCTGCGGGAAAAGGCGGTATATGCCTGGCGTCCAACTGTGGCAGAAGCTGTGGTCTACTCCAGGAGCTGCACCGACCTGGGGTGCCCGCTTACTTTTGATCCTGGGAGTGAGTGCTTTTTCTGTCCCTGCCACGGCGGCATTTTCGATAAAAATGGGGAAAGGATGGCCGGGCCTCCCCATCGTCCGATGTATCGTTTTACGGTTCGGGTCGCCAACGGTGAAATTGAGATCGATCTCAACTCAGTGCCGGCAATGGCATGACCGGAAAACATGAGGCTTAAACTTGTGATTGGCAAAACAGGAGTATTCAAAGGAGTAATGGGCAATGTTTAAAAAAACCGCCGCCCACCGTCTCGGTTTTATGCCGTTCATAGAAAAAGTCCTCCACCGGAGAGTGCCGAAGACCTTCTGGTATCAGGGTGATGGCGCAGCTTTGACTACACTGCTGCTGGTTCAGGTGATCACCGGCGTCACCATGACGCTCTATTATGCCAATGCCGCCGATCACGCCTATGACAGCATCAATCATATCACCGCCAATCTGCCGCTGGGCTGGCTGGTTCGCGGCATTCACTACTGGAGTGCCGGAATAATGGTGGTAACCCTGATCTTTCATGTACTTCGGCATCTGGCTTTGGGCGGCTACAAGGCTCCTCGCGAAGGCACCTGGATTATCGGCGTGTTTCAGTTTTTTCTGGTGCTGACCATGTCCTTCAGCGGCTATGTGCTGCGTTGGGATGAACGCGCGGTTTATGCCGCGCGGGTGGTGCTCAACATGTTTTCCAAGGTTCCCTTTATTGGCGACGAACTGGTGCTTCTGGTTCAAGGGGCCGAACAGATGGGCTCTCTTACCCTTTCCCGTTTCTTTGCCGTACACGTCTGGATGGTCCCTCTGCTGTTGATCGGTCTGGTTGGCATCCATCTCTACCTCGTGGTTCTTCATGGAGTGAGTTCCAGGGCGGAGCACGAGGCTTCAGTGAGAACGGCGGAGCAGGAGAAAAAGGTATATAAGGAAACGGCTCATTCGCAGGAAGGCGGGGAATGGTTCTATCCGAGAACGGTCTTGAAAACCGGCACCATGGCCTTGGTGATCTTCTCAATAGCCTTCATTGTAGCGCTGATTGTGGGGCCGAGGGAGATGTTTCCCGAAGGAAATCTCATCCACTCCTCCATGCCGCAGGAGGAATGGTGGTTCTGGTGGTACAGCGCTCTAATAGCACAGCTGCCTCCCTGGCTTGCCCCCAATTTTTACTGGATGTTTCCGTTGGCGCTGTTCGTGGGCATGCTGCTTCTGCCTTTTGCAGATCGCGGGGCTAACCGGGGACCGCACAGAAGGCCGTTCTGGATGGGTTTCGTGATAGTGATCATCATCGCCCTGCTGTGGCTTTCCTATCTGCGCACGAAATCCCCTTGGACAGGCTGGCCGGACCCGGATTCGCCGCCGGTTCCTTCCAAAGTGGTTATCTCTGAGGAGGCTGAGAAGGGACGTGTGCTCTTTGCCGCATACGGTTGCAACAGCTGTCATGCCATCGCTTCGCAGCGCCGCAGGGTCGGGCCAGATCTGGCCCGGATCGAGCATCGGATGTCTGTGCAGGAGTTGCGCAACTTTATTCTGAAGCCTCCGGGGGATGTCCCGATGCCTGCTTACCAGAACCGGATATCGGCAACGGATCTTGACCGCGTAGCGGATTTCGTCCTGGTAGCGCAGACCTTTCCACGGCAGAAGGACAAGTGAATCAACACTGGGAGAACGACCATGCGGAAAGGAACTGAATGGGGGATCGGGACTACAGCTCTCCTTGTCATTGGAATTATCATGGCCGCCGGTTATTTTGCCCTGCCGCAGATTATGCAGAAGGGCGAAGACCCCGTGTGGGCCGTACCTGAGGGCAATCCTCAACATGGAGCCGGTGCAATTATCAGATATGGCTGTTTCTCGTGCCATGAAATTGCCGGAATTCGCAAAGCCACCGGCAGGGTTGGTCCAAAACTGCACGACATCCGCGAGCAGATGTATATAGGAGGAGTGCTGGCGAATTCTCCGGACAACATGGCCAAATGGGTCCGTAATCCACGAAGGTTTTCACCTGAAACGGCTATGCCTGATCTCGGCGTCATGGATCAGGATGTCCTGGATATTGCCGCTTACCTTTATAAGCATTGATGGGGACTCGTAAAAAGCCCGATCTACGCCTTGGTATATCGAGCTTTTTTCAATCGTTTTATGAGTCTGTCAAAGCTGCAGCAACGTACCCATGATCCTGTTTTTGACAATGCTCTAATTTGAGGCGAACTCCTCTCTTAATGCCTTTTTGTTGAGTTTACCGACACTGGTTTTAGTAATGGAATCAACAATCAGAACCCGTTCCGGCATGCCATATCTGGGGAGTGTGCCATCGTCGATACTCTGCTGAATTACACTTTTGATATCCGCTTCAGAAAGATGTATATCAAAGCCCTGCTTAGGGACCACAAGCGCCAGAGGTCTCTCCCCCCATTTCGAATCAGCAACGCCTATGACGGCAACTTCACTTACTCCATCATGTTTACTGATGATGTCTTCCAACTCAAGTGAGGAGATCCATTCTCCCCCTGTTTTGATGACGTCCTTGAGTCTGTCTGTGATCTGCAGATAACCTTCGTCATCGATAAAACCTATATCTCCGGTATGCAGCCAATTGCCGGCCCAGAGCTCTTCGCTTTTTTCCGGGTCCTTGAGATATCCTTGAGTAAGCCAGGGAGCGCGGACAACAACTTCTCCGGTGGACTTGCCGTCATGGGGCAGGGGATTTCCATGCGGGTCGACTATTTCAAGGTGGACATTACTGATAGGCAGTCCGGTGCGACAGCGCATTTTTATCTGCTTCTCCTGGTCCCAGCTAAGCATATGAGGCTTAAGATTGGCAAGGGTCAGAATCGGACATGTTTCCGACATGCCGTAACCGGTATAGATATTAATACCTCTATTGAGAGCAGCCTTACACATGCCGCTGGACAGTGCGGACCCGCCGATTATGACCTTCCAGCCATTAAGATCGCATTCATCGATGATCGGCGATGACAGCAGCATATGCATAATGGTGGGAACACAATGGGAGAAACTGACCTTTTTAGTTGTAATCAGCCTGAGGAGCATGTCAGGTTCATAGCGGCCAGGATAGACCTGCTTGGCACCCAGATAAGTCATCAGGTATGGCATGCCCCAGGCGTGTACATGAAACATTGGGGTGATCGGCATATAAACATCAGCGGAACTTATCCTGGCCTGGCTGTCGTAGCCGCAGAGTGCAGCGATAATGCCGAGAGTATGCATGACGAGCTGTCGATGACTGAAATATACCCCTTTTGGTAAACCGGTTGTCCCGGTAGTGTAAAAAGTGGTTGCTATGGAATTTTCGTCGAAATCCGGGAAGGAATACTCCTCAGAACTCTCCCGGAGCATTGTCTCGTACTCATGATCGAGGACCAGGTCTGTCTGTGGAGGTGTTGCACCGTCGTTGATAAGCACAATCTTTTTCACCGTGGTGAGCTTGTCCCTAATCGCCTCAAGAAGCGGCAGGAATTCAGCGTTCACAAAAATGACATCGTCTTCGGCATGGTTGATTGTGTACAGAAGTTGATCGCTGGAGAGCCGGACATTGACGGTATGGAGGACTGCTCCGATCATCGGAATGGCAAAGTAGCATTCAAGATATCTGTGTGAATCCCAGTCCATTACGGCAACGGTGTCTCCAGGCCGGACTCCGAGGCTGTTGAGGCTATTAGCCAACCGGCATATACGTTTACCAAACTGCTGATAGGTAAATTCTATCTGGTCGCGGTAGCATATCCGCTGATTTGGAGAATATATGAGAGGTGAGATGAGCAAATTTTTGATGAGAAGGGGCTGGGAAAAGGCTGAAGGGGTAGCTGGGATGATTTTTGTCTGCATAGAGCCTCCATATTTGTATTATGTTTTACGTCATGTCGAAGGTGTGACTTACGGATCACGGCGTTGGCCGCAAGAGTAGGAGCAAACTCTCCCTTCAGCAGAAAAATGCCGCTTTCCGATGTGACTACCCTACCATAAATAGCACAAGTTGAACAGAAATGTGATATAAATTAGTGGCTCGGAGAATACAAGGGTATGGGAGGAAAAAGATATCGTCGGGATGATACCCCTATTTCAATGTTTCACCAGGTATCGTTGGAGCAAAGAGCTCGGACAGGCATTAGAACAGGATCTTCTTAAAAAAATCCGCCGAGAATGCCGAGATTCTTGAGGAGGTCGGTAAGCCTGTTTTCATTTAACTGAACCAAACCGGTCGCTTTGGCATAGGCAAGCGCCTCCTGGTATTCACGGTTGCTCAGGTCTCTGTCGATTGGAGTCGAGGCGGTGCCGCAGGGCCGGTACTGGTCCATGATATTGACGTAGCAACGGGATGAAACTTTTTCAGAGATAAAGGTGAGGATTTTGCCGGTTTCTTCTACATGATTCGGCATAACCAGATGCCTGATCAGCAGTCCGCGCTGTGCTATTCCTTCACTGTCTATACGAAGATTTCCCACCTGGTCGAACATTGCTTTAATCGCTTTCCTGGCAATTTCGGGATAATCAGCGGCCTTGGTATACGCCCTGGCTGTTGTTTTTCTCCAGAATTTGAAGTCAGGCATATAAATATCGATTATTCCGTCAAGCAGGGCCAGTGTTTCAACGGAGTCGTAGCCGCTGCTATTGTATACCAGAGGAAGTCTGAGTCCGTTTCTGATGGCTTCCGGCAGTGCTCTTAAAATATGAGGTACTACATGGGTCGGGGTGACCAGATTGATGTTGTGGCATCCCTGCTGCTGAAGGCTGATCATGACAGCGGCGAGCTCTTCACTGGAGAGATGGCGAGCATCCGCTTCATTGAAGTGACTTATTTCATAATTCTGACAGAAAATGCAGAGAAGGTTGCAGGATGCGAAAAAGATGGTGCCGGAGCCCCGTTGTCCCACCAGAGGCCGCTCTTCACCGAAATGAGGACCGTAACTTGAGACCGGAGCGAGCGGTCCCACTCCGCAAACACCTAAAGACCCGGCTATCCGATCCACACGGCAGTTCTGAGGGCATATGGTGCAGCACTCCATAATCTTCCACGCATGATCAATGCGGCGCTGCAACTCACCACTCTCAAAGAGTTGTAAATATCCTGGTTTCATATTTTCTTCTCTTCTGAAAATAAAACATAATGCCGGAAATCACTTGCTCTCTACAGTGGCAAAACCACGTCTCCTTCCTGATTATACAACGAATGAGTGCAATTGCCAAATTTGTTAGGCAAAAAAGCCGAACCACTGTCTCTCCAGAGCCAATCCCGGCATTGGTATTTTTACGAGATTATTAAGTATCTGATTACCCCGGGAACTCAGCATTTTCTGGCCCAACCTTGAGCTGAGGATAGGGTGATCAGGATGTATGTTGCTCGACGCTTGAAAATAGGATAGTATTTTCGGTCTCATCTTAAATCAGTCATCCCGGACGGTGAGAACCCACTCTTGCAATATCTTTTTAACTGTACAGCATGAGTCCAGCTGAGTTTCATTTTCAATCAGCTTTTTCATTGAATGCCGGATTTTTCAAAAGAACCACCTTCGGGAAAATTACGGCGGGGAGGAGGAGACGGAGAAAAGGATGGAAACCAAGTGCGTAGATATGTTGCAGGGCAAGGTGCTGCTGGTGGATGATGAGCAAATAAATCTGCGTGTCGGCAGGAGTTTACTGGAAAAAATAGGTTTCGAAGTTGAAGTAGCCGTCGACGGCAGAGGAGCTCTGAAGAAAACAGCAGAAAAGCATTACGATCTCGTCTTTATGGATATCCAGATGCCGGTTCTGGGGGGAATAAAAGCGACTGAGATATTACGCCGCAGAGAACTGGAGCGAGGAGATGCTCCGCAAATAATCATCGCAATGACGGCAAGTTTCTCATATTCGACAAAAAACATCTGTCTCGCCGCGGGGATGGATGGCTATATCAGCAAACCTATTGAACCGCAGACCTTGATACCATACCTGCGTTCTCTGCTTGCCCATGGCGCCTCTGCTTGCCGCATTTGCGCTGGAGCAGAGCAGCCTCAGCCTTCCATTGTGGTTAAACCCGAGGATGGCGAAGAAAGCTCCCTGCGCACTTGGAACCGACAGCTCGCTCGTGAGTATGTGAGCGGTGATGAGGAATTGCTGCTCGAGCTGATGAAAATTTTTCTCGAAAAAAAGGATTTCCTTATGGCAGCCGTCATAGATGCTTTTAAAAAAAATGATGGCGAGGAGCTCAGCTTTGCGGCGCATGCCTTTAAGGGAGCGGTCAACCATTTTGCCGCGGAAGAGTGTCAGCAGCTAGCCCGCATCATAGAGAGCAGAGCCCTGCAGGGCGGCTTGAAGGAAGTCAAAGCCGATATTGATAAGCTCAAAAATGCTGCGGATGCGCTGGCCCTGGAACTTTTAACAGCGGTTACTCTTCATGTTACTGAGTAACAAATGGTGGACTCGTAAAAAGCTGGATAGATGCTGCAACGTTTAGATACTACGCCTGGTAGATCAACTTTCTCGAAGTCGGAGTTTATGCCCGTACGGGTGCTTATCGCAGAGTCGATCCCACAACTTCGATGATTCTTTACCAGAACATCACACATACCAACCAACCCCGTTTTGCCTTATCTTTTCTCCCGCCGCTGTTTTTCACCCGCCAGTAAGGGATAGGGCTTCCAGTAGATTTCGCTGATTCTCTGCAGGATTTTGGTGCGTGACAGAAAAAAACGTTCAATCATATAATAGAGAGTCGGCACCACGATCAGCGTCAGGAAGGTGGCCACCACCAGCCCGAAAATTACCACTACCGCCATTGATCTCCACCACTGACTCGACTCGCTTACCCACGAAATTGCCAGGATGTGAAAATCAAAAGAGACTCCGGTTACCATGGGAACAAGACCTAATATGGTTGTTACCGCCGTCAGTATAACGGGACGCAGGCGGGTTGCCCCAGCGGAAATGACGGCGTCGCGCAGGGCAAAACCGCGCTGGCGTAGTTTATTGGTATAGTCTATCAGGACAATGGCATTGTTGACCACTACACCCGCCAGTGAAATCACGCCAACCCCGGTCATGATGATGCCGAAGGGTGACCTGAACAGAACCAGTCCCAAAAAAGCACCGCCCAGCGAGAGAATCACCGAGGTCATGATAATAAAGGGCTGGGTCACCGAATTGAACATGCTCACCAAAATCAGAAAAATAAGCAATAAGGCCACCGCGAAAGCCTTGGAAAGAAACTCTTCCGATTCCTTTTGAAACTCATGTTCACCGGTGAAGGTCAGTTTGTATCCGGGAGGAATGGGCAGATCCTGCATGATTTTTGCGGCATGCTCGCGGGCTACCGGTCCGGGAATTTTGGTTTCGTCGACATTGGCTTTCACCGTCACTACCCGTTCATTATTGATCCGGTTGATATCGCCTAAAGAACCTTCAAAACTGACGGTAGCGATTGTGGAAAGGGGCACCATTTCCCCGGATGGCGTGGGCAGCATCAATTCATGAAGGACATCCACAACATTTCTGTCCTTTTCCCCCAGTTGTACCGTGATGTCATAGTCATCGTCACCTTCGCGGTAAGAAGAAACTTCAAGACCGTTATAGGCACTCTTCAGGGCGAAGCCGATGCTGTTGGTCGACAATCCGAAGAGCGAGGCCTTCTGCCTATCTACGTTGACTTCAACAGATGGGATACCTTCAACGTAGTTATCGCGAATATCCTTGACATGAGGTACCTTTTCAAGAATTTCCCTGATGGTCCCGGCGATCTCACTGAGAACGGCAAAATTGTCTCCGGCGATCTCAATATTGATCGGTGCTCCTGTTGGCGGACCTTCCGCTTCCATGGCCAGCGTGATTATGGCGCCCGGAATGTTTTCAACACGCTCTCTGATATCGTCCACTGTTTCGTGAGTGGAACGCAGCCGTTCTTCGATTTCGAGAAAACGGATTCCGATATGATTAGGGGTGTTGGCGTCAAAGGCTGATCCACCTCCGGCCGAAAGAACTCCCTTGGTGTAAATATTCTTGATGTTCTTCAAGTCGCTGGGGCCGTAAAACTCTTCCCCTGTGGCTTTTTCATGTTTCTTCGGTGCCAGTGCCTCTTCGATCAAGACATCTTCTTGATTGTAGCCAAATCCTGCCAGAGCCCGCTCAACACGTTGAATAATGGTATCGATATAATCGAGATCGGCACCCTCGGGAACATCCATGTTGACATACATGCCCTTTGGATCAATATCAGGAAAAAATTCCACCGGTTTTTCCAGGCCAATGACCAACAGCCATGACTGGAAGAGCAGGATGAGCACACAGAAGGCTGTGGCGATTACGGTTAAAGGCATGTCGAGAGCGGAAGAGAGCAGCCGGGCATAGCTTTTCAGAAATCTTCCCTTGACGGCGATGGGCTGTTCAACCGCTTTGGAAACCTCTTCAAGACTTCTGGCTTCGGTATTCCCGATTTTCCTGACTTTCATGAAAATCGAGGCAAGCGCAGGATTTATCACCAGTGCCACAAAAAGACTTGAGGACAATGTTATAATCAGGGTCAGGGGCAGATAGCTCATGAATTCTCCCATGATGCCAGGCCAGAAGAGCATCGGGGAAAAGGCCGCCAGAGTGGTTGCGGTGGAGCCGATAACGGGATAGGCGACTTCCGATGTGCCCTTCATTGCCGCCTCGATTCGACCTGCCCCCTGCTCCATGAACCTGTATATGTTTTCGATAATGACAATGGCATTATCCACCAGCATGCCCAAGGCCAGGGTGAGACTGAAAAGCACCACCATATTCAGGGTTATCCCCATAATCTGCAGAACCGTGAAGGAAAGCAGGATCGAGAGGGGAATGGCCATGCTTACCAGCAGGGCGTTGCGTATACCCATGGCGAAAAAGATGACGATAAGTACCAGGGAGAGACCGGAGAGGATATTATTCTCCAGGTCCTTGACCATCAGATGGATGTCCCGTGACTTATCCATCACCTTGGTAATCTCCGTTCCCGAAGGCCAGGTGGCCTGGTGTCTTTCAATGACCCTGTCGATCTGCTCGCTGGTGGCGATGATGTTTTCCCCGGATCGCTTTTTTACCGCGATATTAACGGCGGAGCGGCCGTCGAGCCGTGATCTGCTTGCTTCATCCTTGAAGCCGTCTACGACCGTGGCGACGTCTTTGAGGTAGACCGGTTCACCCATATGGGTGGCCATTACCAGACCGTAGATCTCCTCGGGTGTGGAAAATTCTCCTGGTACGCGCAGTTGATAACGTCCATTCCCAAGTTGTATGGTGCCGCCGGAGGTATTTTGATTCTCGCTTCTGACAGCTGCTTCGAAATTACCGATGGTAAGTCCGTAGTAGGCGAGTTTTTCCGGAATGACCTCGACCCGGATTTCGCGTTCCAGCCCTCCGGTGACATCGGCTTCGAGAACTCCGGTGATAGCTTCGACGTCATCCTCGATATCATCGGCGATCTCTTTCAGGCAGGGTAATCCGCAGGTGCCGGAGAGGGAGAAGACGACGATGGGCATCTCGGAGAAGTTCACCTCAAAAACGGAAGGATCTTCATCCAGATCGGTGGGAAGTTCACCAAGAGATTCATCCACCTTGTCCCTGACGTCCTGCAGGGCCTGGTCGATGTCGGTTCCGGTGACGAACTCGATATTGATCGAAGAGGTACCCTCCGAACTGACGGACTGTATCTTTTTGAGGCCGTCAAGACCTTTGAGTTTTTTTTCGATTTCTATGGTTATCGAAGTCTCGATATCGGCAGGCGACACTCCTCGATAGGTAGTGGAAACAAAGACATTGGGTATGGTTATATCCGGATCGCTCTCCCGGGGGAGCGAGAGATAGCTGTAGACTCCGAAGATGATCAGCAGCAGGGTGAGAACAACGACGGTGGTGCTTTTTCGTATTGCCGTATCCGAGATTATCATAATGTATAATTATCCACACTGGTGAGCACCTTGACGACCTCGACCCTTTGTTCATTTTCGATATTTCTATGTCCTTCGACAATCAATCTGTCTCCGGGGTTCAGACCGCTCTTTACCTCAACCATCCATTTTTCCATGATTCCGAGTTCAACCAGTCTTTTGGTGGCTACTCCATCTTTTTCGACATAGACAAAATGTTCATCATTTCTTGAAATAACGGCGTATATGGGGATGGTAATGGCATTCTGCACACTCCTTTTGACGATGTCGGCACGAATGAACATGCCGGGCAGAATACTATGGGAAGGGTTGTCTATTTCGAGTTCCATCTTGTATAACCGCGCGGTGGTATCGGGTGAGGGTGAAAGGAAATGTTTCTTTCCGCGGACGCCAAGTCTGTCAAGGGCTTGAATGCTTACCGCTATTTCATCGAGCTGGCGCACCGCTGCGACATCGGATTCAGGGATGCCTATTACCCCCTTGACCTTGTCGATGTGCAGTATTTGGCCAATGGGGTCGGCAACGGAAAGAAGCAGACCGATCTTGGCATCAAGCCTGCGCACTATTCCATCGATAGGAGCCGTTATCGTGGTGCGGGACAGGAGCAGCCTGGCATTGTCGAGATCCGCCCTGGCGGTGAGCATTTTGGTTTCCTTGGCATCCAACTGGGCGGCAGGAATGACCCCCTTCTCAAAAATATTCTGGTCGCGTTCAAAGTCGGTCTTCGCCTGTTTATAGGCGGCTTGAGCGCGCTGCAGGGCGATCCTGTAATCATTATCTTCAATCCGGGCAATAATATCGCCTTTTTTTACCTTATCCCCCTCCTGAACAAGAACTTCATTGATGGCGCCGCTGACTTTTGCCATCAGTTCCAGCTTGGTCCATGGTTCGATGCTGCCGGGCAGATTGATTCGATCACTGATTACCGAGCGCTGCAGGGGAAAGACAACTGTATTGACGGGAGGACGCTCTTTACTCACTGCATCAGCATTGTCGGCTGCGATTGAATTCTGTTTCCGGGTGGTAGCCATCCCCAAAGCTATTATCAGAAGGAAAAGGCAAAGGAGGACGAGCCGGGGCAGAATTCTCCAGATAAAATAAACTGACTTGGCTCTGGCTGTGGTTGGTTGATTATATTGATGATCCATTGTAATTTACCTTTTGCTCTGGGATTGAGACTGGTGATGGTGCCAGGCCTTCAAGTGCCTGTTGAAAAAGCAGCCGCATTGCCGGAGCGACTTCTTCCTCAGTAATTCTTCCTGAATACCAGGCTGAAACAACCAGGATATAGAGAGCATAGAAATGACCGGCGAGATAGAGAAGGTCAATATCCTTGCGCAGCTCACCTCTTTCCTGAGCTATTTCGTAGAGGGAGAAAAGCAGTTCGAGCCATTTATCCTCAAGCTTTTTAAAACTACCATTATCAAGATCATCAGGAAAAAGGACCTGCTGCATATAAAAACAGCCGAATTTCCGGTCTTGAGTGACGTGAATGAACTCACCCATAAAAACGGTCATGACCTGTTCGAGTATGGGAGCTTTCGGGTCGGTTTTGCCGACAAGCTCGTCGCGTATGAATTCCAGCTGATCTTCACAGAAGGCATAAAATATTTCGTTTTTTGTCTGGAAATAGGAATAGATGGTTCCTTTGCCTATGCCAGCTTCTCGGGCAAGCTCGGCAATGGAAGTCTTTTCAAAGCCTTTTTTGCCAAAAAGATGAATGGCGGCTGCTATTATTGCCTTTCTGGTTTTTTGTTTTTTTTCTTCTCGCGACATGCTCATTTCTTGATTCCTTCGTTAAAGTCGACCGCAGTCGAGATTTTAACCACAACGAGCATCAGGTCAAGAAAAAAATGACCGCGGTCGATTTTTTTCTTCAGGTAATTATCTGATAAACCTTATATGATAATCTCGTAAAAAGTCATCGAAGTTCCGGGATGGACTCTGGAAAAAGCTTGATATACTAGGCGTAGTATCTGAAACGGCGATTTGGCAGTACATGTGGTACGGCAAATCGCCGTTTCAGATCTACAACGACGTAGATCGGGCTTTTTACGAGTCCATCTTATATGGTAATTAGTGATAATCTTGTAATAAGTAATTGTAATCACCGAGATGGACTCGCGATAAGCACCCGTAAGGGCACACACTCCGGCTTCGAGAAAGCTTGATATATTAGACGTAAATCGAGCTTTACGAGCCCATCAATATGAAAAAGGTATAAAAGCAAAGGGAAATTGGCCGTAAAGCTTCACAGGATGTCGGCCTTTCTACAATCCCAAACCGAGGGTAAATTATATCTTGTCTAAAAAACCAGAAGATATTCCCGATATTATCTTGATTGTCGGCATAGACGCTGCCGGCAAGGATCATCTGGCCAAAATCGCGCAGCGACTGATCAGGGAGAGAGGAGGTTGTGCCGAGAAGCGAAAAAATCTCCTCAGCGGCAGCAAAGCGGCGGAAAATACCAGTGGGGCTAAGACTGCGCTGGTATTATTTCTTGAACGGGCCTTCCTCGTTCTTCTACCCTTCTTTGGATTCCTGCTTCCCAGGATACTCACTGTATTGTTGCAAAGAGATCTAAGAAAATTCAAAACTCCTGGTGAAAAACTTATTATCATCGGCCACCGCTATCTGCGGGGGCTGGCAATTTACTGGGCTCTTCGGTATCCCCGCAAAGATCTGATTCCTCTTCCTCAGGGTTTAACCGCAACATTGGCGGAGATGCGGACCATACCCTCTTTTCACACCATTGTTCTATCTGTTGATCAGATTATACGCAAGAGGAGGATAACGAAACGGAGAACTCTGGGGGAAGCAGATGTATTCGACAGATATATGGAGGAAAACCCTGAAGTGGCGAAACATACCGAAGATATTCTAGTGTGGCTGACCCGGCAGTTTCTGGGTGCTCAGCTAATTGTGAATAATGACCTTCCGGAAGAGGAACTCCGCCGTCTTATCGTAAGAGAAAGCTGAACCATTCCGTTATTACAGGACTGTTCTTGCCGAATTGGATGATTGACCGGAAAAAATCTGTCATGCTGTTGGTAGGTTCAACGATTTTCAAAACTTTTTCAGTAAGGTTATTGAGGCATAAATATTGCTTGAAATAAAAATAAAGGGACAGGCCGTATCAAGGTGATGTGGCAATTGGCGTCCAGTATCTCGGCTACTGCGATGATTAATTGCGAGATCATCAGTTATTAAACACCAAAAACAATAAAATCACTATGAGTGCAACACAACAAGACCGGATTCTCGGCAACAATACACCTGTTGCGATAAATGGTGGTTACGAAAATGCCAAATACATCTGCAAAATCGTTCTCGCCATTGTCCTGCCGCCGCTGGGTGTCCTTGTAGAGGAAGGAGTGGGGAAGCATCTCTGGATCAACCTTGTGCTGACCGTATTCGGGTATATCCCGGGTATTCTTCATGCATTATGGGTAGTCCTGAAAAGGTAATGAGATGACTACGGATGAGTAAAGAAAACAGGGGGCGTGGTGCCAGGCGTCCGGGCAATATTCCCTGGCAAGGGTGGAAGGACATACTGCTCAGAACAAAAGAGGACCTCGGCAAGGACAACCTCTCCATTGTCGCTGCAGGCGTGGCCTTTTATGCTCTTCTCGCCATTTTCCCGGCAATAGGAGCAATGGTAGCCATTTATGGCTTGGTTTCCAATCCGGGAGAGGTGCAGCAACAGGTTTCGACACTCTCTGGAATCCTCCCCCAAGAAGGCATGAAGATTCTGCAGAACCAGCTCGAACGGGTTGCCGAAGGGGCAGGCGGGGGGGTGAGTTTTGGAGCCCTGATCGGCATCCTCTTCAGCCTGGGCAGTGCAACCAAGGGCATGAAGGCTTTCATCACCGGACTCAATATCGTCTATGGTGAAGAAGAATCACGCGGTTTCATAGCTCTCAATGTTCTAGCCTTGCTGCTGACCTTTGGCGCCATCATTTTTGTACTGATCTCTCTCGGATTCATTGTCGTTTTTCCAATACTGCTGAAGTATATCGGCTTATCCGGAATGGCAGGAACCTTGACCAGTATCCTGCGCTGGCCCCTTCTGGCATTCTTCGTGATCATGGGGTTGGGATTATTGTACCGTTACGCCCCGCATCGAAACCAGGCGCAGTTCAAATGGATTAACTGGGGGGCGATCATTGCCACATTACTCTGGATTGCCGTCTCCATTCTTTTTTCTTTGTATGTGTCACATTCGGACAGCTACAACGAGATGTACGGCTCCATAGGTGCGATCATAATTTTGCTCATGTGGTTTTATATTACCGCCTTTGCCGTTTTGCTGGGAGCAGAGATCAACGCGGAAATGGAGCTTCAGACCCAAACGGATACTACTCACGGTCCCTCGAAACCCTTGGGGGAGCGAGGGGCTTATGTCGCTGATACCGTCGGAAAGAGCCCCACTAAAAAAACCGGGAAGCGGAAAAATTGATGGATTATATTTTCGGTCTGGCTGGTACCTTGCTTGTCATTATCGTTCTCTGGGATGTCATGACCACTACCATGCTTTTAAGCGGCGCCGGGCCGCTCACTTTTCCATTGACCAGCGGACTGTGGAAAATCTGTCTCAAACTGCACCGGCGCTTCATGCTCCGGGGTTCCCTCTCCCTCTGCGGCGGCTTGATCATCCTGGCATCCATTACTGTGTGGATATTTTTCTATTGGCTCGGCTGGACCCTGATATTCTCGATTTCGAAATTCTCCGTACTCGAATCTCAGAGCGGAGCGACTGCGAACTTCCTGCAGCGGGCATATTACGTAGGATTCACTTTTATCACTCTGGGGATAGGTGATTTTAAAGCGGGAAGCGAATTCTGGGAAATCCTTTCCATAGTTCTGGCAATTAGCGGTTTTTTCATGGTCACCCTGGTCATTACCTATCTTCTGCCTGTTGTTTCCGCGGTGGTCGAACAGCGCCAGCTCGCGGTTTACATACATTCCATGGGTTTTGCAAGGGGCGGACTCATTCCCTCATTTCAAGGATTGGGACTGCACGGACTTATTGAAAATCTACAGCCCTTGACTGAAAAAATCAGTCGCCTCGGGCAACAGCAGCTCGCCTATCCAGTCCTTCGCTTTATGCAAAGCAGCAATCCTAAAGCCTCACTGCCTCTAGCTCTGGCGGACCTCGATGAAACACTGACACTCATTCTCAATGGAAGCGCCGATTTGCCGGCGACAGCTGAAAATCTACTGCCGCTCCGGCACAGCCTGACCTTCTACCTTCGTACCCTGCGTTCCCTGCGTATCCCTCTTGCCGATAAACCACCACCTTCGCTGTCCCTGAATGATCTTGCCTTTTTTGAGCGGCAGAGTGTTGAGGCCGATGAATTTGACAGAAGGCTGCAGGCCCTGGACGAACGAAGACGAACTTTGGATGGCTACGTCGCCTATTCCGGCTGGGAATGGCAGGAGGGCATGCGGCAGCAAAGCTCCGATGAAGCTGAAGCAGCGAAAGCAGCCTCCGGCCTGCATTGATGTCAACGCTGCCTGTTCTGACAGATTCTCATAAATCAGGTTCCCGATCTTTTTTTGCCCACCAAATACAACCCTGATTGAGTTACTTTTCTTGAATTCTATGTCGTTGTATATTCTTGCTTCCCTTCGGCAATCGTGATATTCTCCCTGGCTACCACGGTATCGGCTGGCTCATCGGTGAACTCCGCTACCAGATCAAACAAAGTAACGCGAACAGCGGCAGAAGTAACTTCTGGGTCGACCCGATTTGGACTACCCTCGAATACCTTGATTTCAGCATAACCAGAGACAAGGGAGAGTTTACCCCGGCAATCGGCCTAAAATTTCCTCTTTAGACGGATCTTTCTTGTGCTTTTTTAATGAAAGTAAGCAGCTTACGGATTTATTCAGCTTACATGATAATAGCAGGAACATTTTTTTGCAGTCCTACGGGAAGGACAAAAATCAAAAAAAATAAGGATATCATGGATTGTAAAAGAATACATTTCCGGGTTCCCCTCAGTGGCGAAGCTCTTCTGTCCAGAGGCAGAGAAGCACACATAAAGGCGCAAGCTATCGATATCAGTCAGGGTGGTGTTGCCATAACTGTTCCGGAAATGTCTCTTCCCAAAGACAGGTATGATATCGTTATATTGACTGATGATGACGAAAAAATCGAGCTGAGCGCCCAACTTATCAGGCAGACGAAAAATCTTTTAGGATTCAAGACCACTCATATAGACGACAAGAGCTTTAGAATAATAGCTGAGCATATAGATAGGTATCAGGAAACCTTGGATTTTATAGAACAAATAGGAGAACACGATTTTTTTCAGCGGTTTATTGATGAAGACGGCAACGAACTTGATGTAACTTTTAATGTAGATCTGGATAAACCATGATGTGATGGGGTTGCGATAAGCGCCCATACGGGCATAAACTCCAACTTCGGGAAAACCCGATCTTTCTTCAGCATTGCAGGTTTTTATCTGGTGCAGCCGAATGAATCAAAAAGAATATTGAAAGGTTAACATTTTATGGATATTCAGGTTTGGGCGAGTCAGTGGCTGAGCCAGGTGGCAGGGTATCTTCCCCTGGGATATGCCTTTGGAGCGGGAATGGTATCAGCCGTGAATCCTTGCGGTTTCGCCATGCTTCCAGTCTACCTCTCTCTGTATCTCGGCGTTGAAGAGAAGAATTATCACAACCGCTCGATTTTCCTCAGATTTGGTAAAGCAGTCTGGGTTACACTGGTGGTCACCTCCGGTTTTGGTGCTCTTTTTGGGGCGGTGGGATTCCTGGTTTCTGCAGGAGGGGTTTTTTTAAGCAATATTATGCCCTGGATCGCCATATTCGTCGGCTGTATCCTGATTATTTTAGGTATCTGGATCCTTTTCGGTAAGCATTTTTCTCTTAATTTTATGCTCAATCTGGCAAATAAAATAGGAGATCCCCGGAAACTGACCTTCAAAGGTTTTTTTCTTTTTGGTGTTGCTTTCGGTGCCACCTCGCTCAGCTGTACACTGCCTATTTTCCTGGCGGTGATGGCGGGTTCTCTTACCGCCGGTGATTTTGTCGGAGGTGTTGTCCAGTTTCTCAGCTATATTCTGGGAATGGGACTGGTGCTTTTGCTTTTGACACTGGGAATGGCCTTTGTCAAAGAGGGCGTGGTGGTAAGCGCCATGCGCAGATTCCTTCCTCACGTTCAGAAGATATCAGCGGTGCTGACAATATTTGCAGGTTCCTACATAATCTATTATTGGCTCTCCAGTGGTCTGCTTTTTCAACAGTGATGGCGTCGCCATAAACACCCACAAAACATAAACTCCGACTTCAAAAAAACCATTTGAGAATCCGAGACAATTTTACGACTATTATCAATAGTCGATATTCTCAGTTCTGCCCGCGAAAGCACTATTTCATTTCCTCAAGAAGGTGACCCAGTTTTTCGACATCATTGGTCGGCATTCGGCAGGTATAATCCCTGCACAGGTAGGCGGTGGCCTTGTCGTCGATTTTTTCAACGGTGTCGAAAAAATCCAGGGAAGTGGTTAGCATCTCCTGATTTTCTCCGCCGTCGGCCAGCAGAACCTGCAGATGGGGATGAAAGAAGCGGCTTGCCTGCTGAAGCATGTCTTCGGTGTCTTTCTCACCCCGTGTGCCCGCAATTATTAGTTGCTCGGGTGCATCGAAACTATACTCCAGCGCAGCAAGCATGAGAGGCATTGCCGAGCCGTGCGTATCGAGAATCTTGCCGAATGATTTGATGGTTTCTTCAGCCAGAGTCACCCATTGGCCATTGTTGAGCATTCTTCCCAGTCGAAGAAAATTCATGGCGGCTACAGAGTTCCCGGAGGGTTCGGCGCCGTCATAGGTTTCCTTCATCCTGGTAAGAAGATCTGTGGATTCCCTACTGTTAAAGAAACCTCCTAGAGGATCGGCAAATATTTCGAGCTGCTTCTCCGAGAGATCGATAGCGGTTTGCAGATAACGGCCTTGATGCGTGGCATGATAAAGATCAAGCAGGCCCTGGATAAAAAAAGCATAATCTTCGAGCACGCCGTCGAAGCGAGCCTCTCCCTCGCGCCAGCGGCGCTGCAGATACCCATCGGTTATCAGGTTCTCCAGGATGAAGGCGGCAACCCGCTCCGCCTCATCCAGGTATTCTTTGTTGTTGAAGATACGGCCCGCCTGGGAAAGTGCCGAGAGCATCAGGCCGTTCCAGGCTGTGATAATCTTATCGTCGAGATGCGGTCTGATTCGGTTGCTCCTCCTGTCAAGAAGCAGTTTTTTTGATTGATCAAGCGAGTGTTCCAGATCTTCCAGGTCCTTACCGAGATCATCTGCAAGCGCCGGCAACGGCTTTTCCATATAGAGAATATTCCTGCCGATAAAATCCCCGGCGGGATCCTCAAGAGCATTGCCCTCTGCCTTTATTCCATAGCACTGTATGAATATTTCAGCGTCCGCATCATCGAGAACTTCCCTGATCTCGCTTTCTTTCCAGAGATAGAAAGCACCTTCACTCTGCTCGCTCGTGTCATAAGGGTTGACGCTGTCCGCATCCTCCGCGGAGTAGAGGCCGCCCTCCGGATGGCGCAGATCACGGAGGACATATTCGATGGTTTGCTCGGCAACATCTGCAAAGAACGGGTCCCCGGTCTGCTGATACATCTGCAGATAAGAAACCACCAGCTGTGCCTGGTCATAGAGCATTTTTTCAAAGTGAGGAATACGCCACTGCGGATCGACACTGTAGCGATGGAAGCCGCCGCCGACATGGTCATACATTCCGCCCAGGGCCATGGCCTCCAAAGTTTTGTCGGCCATGCTGAAGGCGGTCTCGTTTCCTGTCCTGTAAGCATAGGCATGGAGAAATTCCAGGCAGGCCGGTCGTGGAAACTTATTATTGGTGCCAAAACCGTGGAAACGGGCATCGTAGCTCTCTCGAAACGCTTTGAAACCCGTATCCGACCACTCTTTCTTCAATTTTTCCGCAGAAGAGACGGTCGAGGAATCCTGCAGATAGGAGGTGATTTTTTCGGCGGACTCGGACAGGGCTTCTTTCTTTTCGGACCAGGCGAGAGTGATTGAATTGAGCAGTTCGGCAAAGCCGGGATGGTTGTATCTCGGTTCCGGCGGAAAATAGGTGCCTGCATAAAACGGTTTTTTGTCGGGAAAGAGGAAGACGGACATGGGCCATCCGCCTCCTCCGGTCATGGCCTGGGTTGCAATCATATATATCTGGTCGATATCCGGACGTTCTTCGCGGTCAACCTTGATGGAAATAAAGTTCCTGTTGAGAATTTCTGCAATAGCTTCATTCTCAAAGGATTCTTTCTCCATGACATGACACCAGTGACATGTAGAGTAACCAATGGAAAGGAAAACCGGCTTGTTTTCACGTCGGGCCGTCTCAAAAGGTTCTTCACCCCAGGCATACCAGTTAACCGGGTTGTAGGCATGCTGCAGAAGATAAGGGCTCTTCTCATGAATGAGGCTGTTGGGTTTTGCCGTTTTATTGTGCTGTGCCATTGCCTTTACCTGCTCCTTTTCTTTTTCCAGCTATAGCCGGGATTACTGCTGGCGTAACACCGGGACATCTGCTACAAGGGAATATTCATGTGTTCAGAATAGTATATACATATTTTCAGACACTGTCTGTGGGTAGCCGATTTTTTCGGGAACAATCAATGAGAAGACCCGAAATTCAGATATCTTGCTTTCGCCGGAAGATGCTGAAAGTGTAAAATATTTGGATTGCATTTGCCGGGTGGGGTCGTAAAGTCCGATCTTCGGCATAACAGTTTTTTGGCAGTACGGGTTTTTAGATTACGTGTGATAACAATGGTGAATTGCTATTTCAGATCTACAGCGATATAAAGCGAACTTTTTACGAGTCATGATTGAAAATGAACTATAATAAGGGGATGGCGGCTGCAACATCCTCATTTGTGATGTGGGGGCTGCTGCCGATCTACTGGAAGTTGCTCGACACCGTTCCGGCCTATGAAATTCTGAGTCACCGAATGGCCTGGTCGCTGGTGGTTACTCTTGCTCTGCTGGCGATTACCGGGCATATCCGCGGTTTTTTCCAGCTTTTCCGGGAGATACGACAGCTTTCCTATTTTTTACTAACGGCTCTCATTTTATCGATGAACTGGTTTATTTACATATGGTCGGTAAATTCAGGACATATTGTCGAAGCGAGTCTCGGCTATTTCATCAATCCACTGGTTTCTGTCTGCTTCGGTGTCATTTTTCTCAAGGAACGGATGCGGAAAGTCCAATGGATTTCCGTTTTTCTGGCATTTCTGGGGGTTTCATATCTCACCTGGATATATGGAGAGGTACCCTGGATTGCCCTCTCCCTGGCAATCACCTTTGCCTGTTACGGGCTGCTGCGGAAAATCACTACAGTTCCGGCACTGGAGGGCTTGTGTCTGGAGACCAGTATACTTTTTCTGCCGGCCTGTGCTTTTCTTCTCTATTTTGAGATTGCAGGAAGCCGACCGTTTCTGCAGGGCTCACTTATGCAGGCCATGCTTCTGGCGGGCACCGGAGTGGCTACGACAGCACCGCTTCTCTGTTTCTGTTATGCCGCCCAGAAGATTCCGCTTTTTCTTGTAGGTCTGCTGCAGTATCTTTCACCTTCCATCAGTCTCTTTGTCGGTATTTTCGTCTATCATGAACCGTTTCCTGCTGAGCGGATGCTTGGTTTTGCAATTATCTGGATGGCTCTTGCTTTGCTTATCTGGGATGGTCTCAGCCATCAGGTCCGGGCATGGCGGATAGAGACGGCTCTGAAAAAAATGTAGTATTGCCGGCCAGCCCGGATATTTCACGCCCTCTACCAGCCATGCTCCCCGCGTAACGGGACAAACTGGCATCCGAGAAGCATCTCTTCACTGAACCCATCAGCGAGCCGGATAACTTTTTTGAGCTGCTGCGACACATGGTTTCCAACCGGTATCAGCAGCCTGCCGCCTTCGGCGAGCTGGTCGAGAAGGGGGGTGGGGATATCCGGGGCGCCGGCTGTAACGATGATAGCATCGTAGGGCTGATGTTGGGGCCAGCCCCGGGTCCCGTCGGCAACCGTAGTGACCACATTTTTGTATCCAAGGCCTCGGAGCAGTGCCGATGCTTTTTCATGAAGCCCAGGGAACGACTCGACTGAATACACAATCTTGCAGATTTCAGCAAGAACAGCCGCCTGATAACCGCTGCCTGTACCGATTTCCAGTACTTTTTCGTCTCCTGACAATTCAAGTGCTTCAGTCATCAGAGCAACCATATACGGTTGTGAAATAGTTTGCTGCATGTCTATGGGCAGGGGCCTGTCGGCATAGGACAGACCTTGGAGTTCTTCAGCTACAAAAAGGTGCCGGGGAACTTTTCTCATTGCTGCAAGAACCTTACGATCATGTATCCCCCGGCCGATGATCTGCTCCTTTACCATTTTTTCCCGAGCCCGTTCGAAGTCTGTTGTCATGTTATTCGTACCCTCCATATCAGACTATTTGGTGAGGTTTCCGTGAGAGAAGTTGATACAAAGTCCATGCCAATCGGCATTGTGTCATTGATTTCATCGGAACGGCAATGGTGGAGCTCTGAACAGGCTGTCGGACCACCTTCTTGTGCAGCTTGGTTTCATTGTCATAGCCTTTAGCGGGGGCGGACGAAAGGATAATAAAGGGTAGGATATCCGGTTTGACAAGATTGTTATCCTCTAAAACAGGACGGGCCTCGGTGAATCCTTGCAGGAGTCTCAGTTATGGGAAAGTATCAACGGTAAAGAACTTTAGGGAAAAGGAGCCAGGACTTTTTCACCTCGAGCCGGGACTATCTTGGCGATAATCCCGACTCAGGCATACACCAACTGATCAGAAGTTATATTGTACGGTAACATAGCCGACCTGAGCATCGTAATCATGGTCGCTGTAGGCTCCGGTCAGATAAGTTCCTCCGGGGGCTAGGTCGTAGCCAAGATACTGCAGGTCATCATAATCGGTTTCTTCGAAAATATATCCAAGGTTCACGGCCAGAGCTTCGCTCATGGCATATTTCACTTTGGCCTCAAAGGTGGTTATGTAATAATCCTCGTATTCATTAATTGGCTCAAGTGCGGGGCCCTGGCTGGTAAAGCCTGATTCGCCGTCTGATTTCTGATATTGAAAAGAGAGGCCCAGCAGTAATCTTTCGCTCATGAGCGGTATGTTCGTGGCGAGTCCAACCGTCCAGAAATCTTCATTCCGATCCTGGGTCCAGAGAAACGAGGAGGGATTTCCATCCTCGATGGTCGGATCGGCGGTCTGCGGCGGTGTTCCTGCACCGGCCTGGTAGTTATAGTGGTTCGAGTCTGCTTCATAGTTCTCATAACCGGCAAAACCGTTCAGGGTCAGGAATTTTGCCGCCCGCCACAGGAAATCCAAATAAAATTCGTGACCGGTGTCTTCAGTACGTCCCAGAATGACCTCATCGTAGTCGTTTTTGACATAGGTGTAGGACAAACCAAAATCAAGAGCATCAAGAGGGAAGACCTCTACGGCAAATTCAACTGCATGCTTCGATTTTGAAACCACATCGAAACGCTGCATGAATTGATTGATGTAGGCTGCATCGAAAACGGTAAGCCCGACAAGATCAAAATCAGGATCGGTATCCCGGTTCAGGTATGTATACTCAACTTTTGCCGTCAGGTAATCGAGGCTGGTATTTTTTAGTTTGGCAAAGAACAGATTGTCCTGGTTGCTGTCGCCATCCGGACGGTTGCGGCGCTCGACATCTTCAAAAGTATAGCCACCGCTGAGTTTGGTCTGATATGTCATTCGGTAATCGCCTTCCAGGCCGGCAGTGTGTTTGGAATAATCGAAGAGATGGATGTCATTGCCGCCGTCATCGTAATCAATGACACTCGAATCGTTGTCTCTGTCGTAGTATTTATAGAACACCCTGGTATCCAGCCGGTCCATGGGACGGGATGTATATGCGGCAGAGAGTCTGGTGGTGGCGATATCTCCATCGAATTCGGTGCGGTTGAGACCGGTAGGAATTGATGTCCCGGTCTCAAAGATACTTAGATCACTCGACAGGTCGGAATAGCTTCCACTCACGGCTAATGTTGACATCCAGGGCAGTTGTCTCCAGGTAAATGTGGCCCCGACTTTGCCAAAATCATTATCCATCGGCAGGGAATTGTGTTCGGTTATTCCCAGAAACGGGTTTTCCCAGTCAAGGGTGGTGTTGTCGTTGTCAAAAGTGCTGTACAGGCCTGAGAGTTTGAGCGACATCGTCTCACCGCGGTAACCGCCGTTCAGAATGAAATTATTCGTTTGGTAATCTACCGGCTCAGGCATTTCCACGACTCCCGAGAAACTACCGCTTCCCAGTGGCCGCAACCCGTCTTTCTCCTGTCTGTTGACATTGATATTTAAGAAGTATGGAGAGGCCTTGAACAATTCTACATCGGCGCCATACCTTTTGGTGTCAATGGTATAATCAAAAGACCGCCAGGTGTCGGGGCTTGATGGGGTGGCTTCAATGGTCAACCGGTCGGAACCCAATCCTGAATAAAATGATCGTGCCCCGAAAGAGATATTGTGAGGTATTTCATCATAGAAGAGTGAATAATCGTAGTTTTGATAGATACCGCCGTCGAGTTGATAGTATTGATCGTCCAGGCCGGCGTTATCAGCCTCGGCTTTGAAGTAAAAGGAGTCTCGAAAGTAATCAAAGCGGAAATCACCGAATATTGAGCTATCAAGATCTTGATATTCCTGAAATTTTGCGCCTTCATCTTCTCCGTCGGAAAACTGTGCTCCTAGTTCAATCGAGCCACTCATACCCTCATTGCCGGCGGCAAGAACATTACCGAAGGGGAGGATGAGCAGGGCTGTTGCTACGAGCATTAATGGTCTGTTTTTCATATTCCCTCCTCCTATCTAGTAAGTCTGTGGTTTTCGAATGTATTACTGCCATGAATAGTGCCATGGCAATTCAAGCAGGACCTGGCAAAAAATCTGTTGCTCGGGCTTTCCCCGATGAATCCGGTTTCCGCATCATAGGGTGTTCCGGGATGACGGGACCAGTCATGGCAATCCTGGCAAAGATTGGGTACTTTCTCAGTCAAAAGCCGTAAATGTCTGCTGCCGTGGGAAGTGTGGCAGGTCAGGCAGTTCTCCTCGACCGGTGGATGTTCATAGATATACGGTCCCCGTTTATCGGTATGGCAGGAATGACAGAGCTGCTGAGTATCATCGGCTTTCACCAGATTTTTGCTGAGACTACCGTGGGGTGAGTGACAGGAAGAGCAGTTAACTTTGCCCTCAAGAATCGGATGATGCGAGCGTTTGCTAACCTGAACCCTGATATCGCGGTGGCAGTTAAAGCAAACTTCCGGCTCGTTGGGTTTTTGCACTCCGTCGACATGCAGATCATGACAGCCGTCGCAGGAAACCTCATTGCGGCTGTGGGCACTGTGGCTCCACAAGTCCATGCCCTCGGAGGTCTGGTGGCAGGTGAGGCATTTTGCCGAACGGGCTTCCGGGTCGACGTCGTCATCAAAAGTGAAGATATCGACATCGCGGCCGCCACCTTTCTCGACATGCAGTGCACCGGCGCCATGGCAGGTTTCGCAGGCATCCTGTGACTGCGGTCCCTTTATCGATTCTCTGGAGTGAATTGACCGGGCATAGCTTTCATATTGGCTTTCATGACATTCTATACATGTCTCCGCGCCGATAAATCCTCCGGGCTCGGTCTCCTGCGCCTCCCCGGCAGCGCTGAAGAACAAGGAGAGGGAGAGCAGGAGCAGGCTCAGTGGTATTACCGTTAAAAAAGTACGTTTTCTGTTCATATGGTGCCTCCAGGATTATATGAAATTTTGAGCAAGCTTCAGAACGTATTACTTCACCGGGCCTCTTTCACCAGGCGAAAACCAAGGGCATGATGACCGAATTCCGGTGAAAGTCCCACGCGATGAGAGCTTCGTATCCCCAGAGGTCCATTGCTCCAGCCACCGCCGCGCATAACCCGATACTCTCCTGTTCCCTGGTAGATTGGATCATCCTTCGGGAGCTTTTCATAGGCTTCGCTGTTGTACACGTCCCAGCACCATTCCCAGGCATTGCCCAACATATCGTAGAGTTCAAAATCGTTGGGCTTGAACGTTCCTACCGGAGCCGCCATGGCATAGCCGTCATCGCAGTTGAAAGTGGTCCATTTTGCCCAATGTTCCTGTGCCGTCATATCCGCTACATTCGCATAGTTGCAGGCTTCATTGGGGTTATTGCCCCAAAAGCGGCTCTGTTCCGATCCGGCACGTGCAGCATATTCCCATTCGGCTTCAGTGGGGAGGCGATACTGTTGCTCCGTCTTCAGAGAGAGCCACTCGCCAAAAGCAACAGCATCCTCCCAGGAGACATTGACCACCGGCAGATTTTCCTGATTCAGGCTGATTCCCTCAGACATGCCGCTGTCGTGTTCGGATCTGAACTTTTGGTATTGGGCATTGGTCACTTCATGTTTCCCGATATAATAATCGGATACGCAGACCTCACGGACCGGTCTTTCGCTGGGATCACCTCCACCTACCGTATCGCCCATGTCAAAACAGTCTCCTTTTATAAAAACAAAATCCATCCCTGTGGTGGTCTCAGTGTAGGGATCTTCTCCCTGGGCTGCTGCGGGATAAGCAAAAAGTAAAAGAATCAATAACGTACCAGGCATCTTGAAAGTCATTCTGCACCTCCTCCATTTCGTTTTATCTGGTAGCACCCTGGAAATTATCTCGTGTTTATCGCAATGAATTTCGTCAAGGTACCATTCTCCACTATTTATGGGTTGTGGTGAATTTACTTTAAAAAAATGCAAAAGAATCAGGATGAAAACCTGATATAAAAATACTCATTCTCAGAATGTACTTTCTATTCTGCTGGTGAAGATGTTTTTCCTATGCCTCCCTCTACTGTCAAGACTGGTTCAGTCACTGACTGAGAGTGTATACCAGGCATCAAGGGCGCACAGTTCTCCCCCGGCTCTGGAGCTGTGCTAATAAGCAGGCGATTAACTGCTTGAATCCCTGAATATAGCGGGATGAGATGTGGTGGCAAAACATTCCGCTTTAATCTCGGAAGACGGCTTTCTCCGAAGATACATGATAAAAAGGCATACCCTGGGAATGATCAGGCATACCGATGAACCTTTAGTCAAAAACGGACTGATTTTAAGTTACTTCTTTACAACTTTCACTTTATCTCAGATGTTTCGAGGAGAACTTTACGATTTACCGCAAGGTATTGTCGACTCTCTTCTTTGAGAATCCGGTGGTGATGGTTGAATTGTATGTTATAGGGGAGGGGATAGTCAAATTATCATATATAATAATGAGAAAAAAACGAAAAAAAGTGATGGCTTTGGTACCTTATTCCAACACCTCTTCAATAACTTCGGCCAATTCATCCATGTCAAAAGGCTTGGCGATAGCAGCACAGAAGCCATATTCGTCAAAATCGACCATCACCGGATCATTGGAGTAACCGCTGGAAACTATGATTCGGGCTTCTGAGTTGATGTCAAAAATTGCCCCTGCCGTCTCTTTACCGCCCATGCCTCCGGGCAGGGTAAGGTCTACGATGACGCCATCAACCGGAGAGCCTGTTTTCCACAGATGCTTATACAGATCGAGTGCCTCCCGGGCTGTTCCGGCGCAGATGCATTCGTGACCAAGATGGACCAGCATGCGACCGGCGATATTGAGAAGCATCTCCTCGCTGTCGACCACCAGGATCTTGAAACGTTTACCTTTTCCCTTTCGTGCCTCCTGTTCCTTTGTGGGATGCTGGTCGACTGCCGCGGGAAGATAAACCGTAAAGGTAGAGCCACTGTCCTCATCGGAATCGACGGTGATAAAGCCGTCATGACGCTGAACAATGGAGTAGGCAATAGTAAGGCCGAGTCCGCTGCCATTGTCCTTGGTGGTGAAATAGGGCTCAAAGATTTTGGTCTGATCATCTTTGGCGATTCCCTGGCCGCTGTCCCTGATGGCGATTTCGATATACTGGCCGCCGGCCCTGGTAGGCAGAGCATCAAGTTCATTGCCTTCGACGTTGCGGCAGCAGATATTTATTGCCCCGGAGCCCCTGATCGCCTGGCGGCCGTTGGTGACGATATTCTGGATAACCTGACCTATCTGTCCGGCATCGATGTCGACAAGGAGCAAATCATCGGGTATATCGAAACTGCTGGCGATTTTGGAGCCATGCAGGGCAAACTCAACCGAGTCCCGGATCAGATCCTCCACTGATGTTGTCTTACGTATGGGTATTCC
This sequence comes from Desulfopila inferna, assembly GCF_016919005.1. Lineage (NCBI taxonomy): Bacteria > Pseudomonadati > Thermodesulfobacteriota > Desulfobulbia > Desulfobulbales > Desulfocapsaceae > Desulfopila > Desulfopila inferna. The sequence continues at coordinate 21,875 of NZ_JAFFQE010000008.1, read as the reverse complement.
GTCCTTGGAGAAAGTGAGAAGCTGCTGGGTCAGCGCTTTGGCGCGCCGAGCAGCCTTTTCGGCATTCTTGAGGAGATCGAAAGAATCGGGAGGTGTTCCGGAAAGTTTGCTGACCAGGTTGATATTGCCGATGATGGCGGTGAGCAGATTATTAAAATCATGGGCGATGCCGCTGGAAAGCACGCCGAGGGACTCAAATTTATTGGCCCGCAGTACCTCCATTTCCATCTTTTTGCGCGCGGAAATATCGCGTACGATTCCGACAGTATGCCACTGGTCGCCTTTTTTAAAGGCGGAAAAGGAAACTTCTACCGGAAATTCGGAGCCATCTTTTTTATAGCCATACAGCTCGATGGTTTTTGCTTCCATACTGTCTGTATCGACCGGCATCTTGAACTTTCGGGAGATTTTGGTAAAGCTCGACTGGTGTTTCGGAGGGGAAATAATTGAAGTGATAGGCATGTCGACGACTTCGGCAGCGCTATACTGGAAAAGTCTTTCCGCAGCTGGGTTCCAGTGAATAATATTCTTGTTGTTATCGATGGCGATTATGGCATTTGCGGCAGCCTCGTTTATAGCACGCAATTCTTCCTCATTTTCTCGCATGGCCTTTTCCGCTCTTCTGCGGCGCAGGCTGGTTCGTGCCAGAATGAAGGAACTGATGGCGATAATTACCAGACAGACGGTGTAGAGCAGGAGAATGCGGCCAAGGATTTTTTCAGGCCACTCGTTCAGGGTATTCCGTGGTACATAGGAGATGGTCTTCCATAGATACTCGCTGTCGTTTTTTATACCTGAAACACCGGTTGGCTGGCCTTTTTCCCCAGCTTCCGGCTGGAAGGGATAGATGGTGTTAAAGGTTATCAGCCCCTTTGGAGAGATGAATTGACCGGTTTCAGCATCCCTTATCCATTGCCACTCTTCATTCAAGAAATTCTCTATATTTTTGAGGGAAACAGCCTCTTCGGAATTTGTCGGATTTGTTGTCGATTCCTCGAGATAATACCCGTCAGAGGTAACCAGCAGTGTTTCTCCGGGTGAATTTGTGGCGGTTGTCTGCAGATTCTCAAGCAAGTGAGTGGTTGGATAGTTGAGAACAATGACGCCGCGGGGTTTGCCCTTGCTGTCAACGACGGCCATGCTGAAGCGGATCAGGGTATTGCTTCGCTCGTCCTCGCCGCCGCTCAGATTGAGAGGAGAAATGAAGATTTGGCCCCTTGGCAGCAAAAGAGTCGACTGTAAAAGGGAATGTCGGACTTCATCCTGGAGCCGGCTACCATTGCGGAGGGCAGGGGGAGTGCTGCTCCTGTCGATAAGCACTTTTTCCAGGCCGTCTTCATTGATAAACTGGATACGATCGTAAATTCTTTTTATGTCGGAAAAAAGTTGTAATTCATCTGCCAGATTATCGAGATTACGTGGATTACTGTCCTCAAGGTAGTCGGATAGTTCACTTTGCAGTGCAAGAAAGCGCAGATCGGTGATGATGGATTCAAATCTTGAATTCACCATTTTCAGCTGGGAATTTATCTTGTAAAATTCACTTTTTTCTACTGTAAGCTGTTCGGCATCAACATCCTTGTAATAGAATAAAAATGTGATGCTGCCAAAAAAAAGGGCTAGTGACAAAAAGATAAGCAAAAAACGTGAAACAATATTATTCCAATGAAATCGAGATGTAAGTTTGAATACGCTCATAAAGTATCCTGCTCGGTGCAGCGCTGACCAAACTTACCACTGCAATCGGCAATAGGAAGAACAGGGTGATAGAAACAAATAGTAAGACCCAAACATTTAGCAACTTCGATCAAAATTGGCAATACTAATTCGTGCATAAATGGTTCTATTCATCCGCCGGGAGTTGAACGGAGAAGAGATAGGGGGCGGGATTAGCACTTTCGAGAGTAATGCGTTGAATTGGTGTGTGTTATTTTAGGGCCGCATCAAGTGTTGCATAGAATTTCTTGATGTCGACAGGCTTGGTCAGATATCCCCTGAATCCTGCCCGCAAACCCTTTTCGATGTCTTCCGGCAGGCTGTCCCCACTCATGGCGATAACCGGTATTTCGGCGGTGGCCTCAGTGTTGTGCAGCTTGAGTAAAATATCATATCCGGAGATGTCAGGCAGACTGAGGTCTAGAAGAATAATATCGGGAGCTTCCTGGAGGGCGAGCTGCAGGCCTGCAGCACCGGTTTCCGCCTCTAACAGGTGAAGATCATCTCTGTTGTTTATAATAAATTTAATCAGCTGGCGAAGAGAGTGATCATCTTCAATGTATAATATCTTCTTCATTATTTCAGTTCCGTTAATCTCTAGTAGTGCTGTGATATCTCATTGAGCTGCATGATATACCATATTCACATTCTATCAATCTTTCAATACATTTACCACCCTTAGGCAATTGTCTTTAAAGAAACCATTTTGCAGTAATTGTCCAAGAGACAGAATTTATTTTGTGCCATGGAATTAATAAGAAAGACTTTATTCAGATCTTTTCGGAGATTCTTCCATGACCGGATAAAAACGTATGAAATCGGCAGCAACAATGCAACGTTAAAAAAAATCAATTGAGCTTCTTCTCAAATAAAGATATCTTCGGATGCAAATTAATTTCGACAACCCAGATATCCCAACTGTGACAGCCTAATGGAAGAAAAACAGAAAATTATCGAGACAATAATTCCGGTTGCCGTTCTCAAAGCATTGACTGATGCGGCTGAACGCGCAGTCCCGCAAACAATTCTGATAGGTGGTGTTGTACCGATACGACGCTTTCCCTTCCGTGTGGGCAGAGAGTCACGAGTCAAAATTATCGAAGGCAGGGTTGAGAGAATTGAGCGGGAAAGACCCGAAGCGGGCAGTCCGACAAATGATCTCTACCTTGTAGATGACGGTCATCTGCTCAATATTTCCAGAGAACACTTCCAGATAGAGCGGGAGGGCGAGAAATTCTATCTTTACGATAGGGGCAGCGCCTGTGGCACCATGGTGGAAGAGCAGAGTGTGGGTGGGGGTGACAGAAAGGAGACGATTGAGCTGAGGGATGGTGATGTCTTGACTATCGGCACCCGAAAATCACCATATGTCTTTCAGTTCCTGGTGCTGGATAACTTTGAGGTACGGAAAAAGGAGTAGGTCAGCTTGATCTCTTGAACGCCTGTGCGGTGATGGATATGAGACTATTCTGCTGCTAGAATCGCCTGCGTGACCCTGACGGCATCGAGGCTTGCCGCTACATTATGAACCCTGATCATGTCGATGTTCCAATAAAGTGCCAAGGCTGAGACAACTGCCGTGGGAAGATCCCTGTCTTCGGCATCCCTGCCGGTAATATCCCCGAGAAACCGTTTTCGCGAATGAGCCAGTAGAAGTGGCCGACCCAGCTCTTTCAGCTCGCCGAGATGTTTGATGATGGAAAGGTTGTGTTTGCGATTCTTGCCGAAACCAATTCCCGGATCAATGGTAATTCGGTTGATATCGACTCCGTTTTTTTCGAGCCAGAGAAGCCTTTCTTCAAAGAATCTCTTAATCTCGTCGACAACATCATCATATTCGGGATTGACCTGCATATCGCCGGGCGTACCCTTCATATGCATGATGATCACCGGAACCGTGGTGGACTGCACCAGACCAAGCATATCGGGATCTTTTCGCAAGGCAGAAATATCGTTTATAATATTTGCACCGGCCTCAAGGGCGAGGCGGGCAACTTCTGCTTTACTGGTATCGATTGAGATCGGAGTGGAATGTTTGCCACGAATATTTTCAATGACCGGTATGACTCTGTTCAACTCTTCCTCGGCTGAAACCGGTTCAGCGAATGGTCTGGTGGATTCACCGCCGATATCGATGATATCGACACCTTCCTCAACCATACGATCAGCCTGTTCGATGGCGGCCTGCAAAGAAAAATGCAGCCCGCCGTCGGAGAAAGAATCAGGGGTTACATTGAGAATCCCCATTACCTGCATAGAAGAATCCTCAGATGGTTATGTTCTGGCTTCGGCGGTATCATCACCTTTTTTACCTGATGATGATTTCTGGCCTTCGGCGGATTTTTTTCGGCTGGATAATTCTACCCGGTCCTTCTGCTCTGCATCAGCGACCGGATCTTTAGCTTCTTCAGCTTCTGCGGGTTTCTCTTCCGGTTTTTTCTCAGCTTTAATTTCGGAGTCCACAATAATCGAAGACTCAGGCTGAGGTTCGGATTTGGCCTTTTCAGTCCGGACTTTATGTGGATATTTCTCCGGATGAAGCTCTTCCATAATCGCCTCGATGTCTTCCAGGACGATGGTCTCCTTCTCGAGAAGTTCTGCGGCTACTCTTTCCAGAATATCCCGATTTTCTTCAAGAAGATTGCTGACCTTGTCCCTGGCGGTGATGACGATGTTTTTCACGGCACCATCGATCTGGCGGGCTGTCTCTTCACTGAAGTCACGATTCTGGGAGATTTCCCGGCCCAGAAAGATCTGCTCTTCCTTCTTTCCAAAAGTCAGGGGTCCAAGTTCATCGCTCATTCCCCATTCACACACCATTTTTCGAGCAAGTGCAGTTGCTCTTTCGAGATCGTTGCCGGCGCCGGTGGTGATCTCATTAAAAATGATCTGCTCGGCAATTCTGCCTCCGAAGAGAATGCAGATGGTACTTTCCAGAAAGCTTTTGGAATGCGTATATTTTTCATCTATGGGGAGCTGCATGGTCAGACCGAGCGCGCGTCCACGTGGAATGATCGTCACCTTGTGAATAGGATCGGTTCCAGGCAACAGTTTGGCAACAAGGGCATGCCCGGCTTCGTGATAGGCGGTAACCTCTTTTTCCTTCTCGGTAATGATCATGGAACGGCGTTCCGCTCCCATCATGATCTTGTCTTTGGCTTTCTCCAGGAGGTCGAGGTCGATTTCCTTGGCGCCTGTACGTGCAGCCAGCAGGGCCGCTTCGTTGACCAAATTCTCCAGATCGGCACCTGAAAACCCCGGGGTGCCACGGGCAACTACTTCAAGATCGACATTCGTCGCCATCTTGGTCTTTTTGCAATAGATCTCAAGGATCTGCTTACGGCCCCCGACATCGGGAACCGGAACGACAACCTGCCGGTCAAAGCGTCCGGGACGCAACAACGCTGGATCGAGAACGTCCGGACGGTTAGTGGCCGCCACAATAATGACGCCTTCATTGGACTCAAAACCATCCATCTCCACCAGCAGCTGGTTGAGAGTCTGCTCGCGTTCATCGTGACCGCCGCCCAGGCCTGCTCCACGATGTCGTCCGACCGCATCGATTTCGTCAATGAAGATAATGCATGGTGCATTCTTTTTGCCCTGGGTGAAGAGATCACGGACACGACTTGCTCCGACACCGACAAACATCTCGACAAAGTCAGATCCGGAAATGGAAAAGAAAGGGACATCCGCTTCACCCGCTATAGCCTTGGCCAGCAGCGTTTTACCGGTACCGGGAGCACCGGCCAGCAGGACGCCTTTGGGGATACGGCCGCCCAATTGGGTAAATTTCTGAGGTTCTCTGAGGAAATCGATTATTTCTTCGAGTTCTTCCTTGGCTTCATCTATTCCCGCAACGTCGGCAAAGGTAAACTTATTCTGTCCCTGCTCCATGAGGCGTGCGCGGTTTTTACCGAAAGACAGAGCTCCACCTTTGCCGCCTCCCTGCATCTGCCGCATAAAGAAGATCCAGACACCGATAAGGAGCAGCATGGGAAACCATGAAACAAAGACGGTCATCAGGAAGGAGTCTTTTTGTCCTTCCTTGACGTTAATTTCAACTCCTGACTCCCGCAGCATGGGTATAAGTTCATCATCATTCATCGGATAGATGGTACGGAAGGGCTTACCGTCCTGAGTCGTGCCGCTGATTGTATCACCACTGAGATCAACGCGGTTTATCGTCCTTGATTCGACTCTGGAAATAAATTCACTATAGGTGAGCGATGTTGCTGTGCCTTGAGGCTTATTGAAAAGGTTGAACAGCAGGATCATGGTCAGGCCAATAACCAACCACATGCTCAGATTTTTATAAAAGGTGTTCAAAGAATCCTCCGGGGGTTCTCCGTTTATCTTCAACTGGATTTAACTTTCTGTTTTTTTTAACGAAAAGAATAAAAATTAAATCCAATCATTTCTATCAATCAATCTACTGTAAATCATAATGATTCAATGTCGAGGGGCAAGGTATTTTTTCCTCTTCCTTTATGCTGCTACAATTTAGTGAAAAGAGTGCTTTTTTCAGCAGTAAAGCAGATGAGATCATCCGCAAGCCGTGAAATGCTGCACCGGCTTTACCCCTATGATATTATGCTTGAGATCCTGCAGCGCTCTGACCGTGGCGCCAGCCCCTGATAATGTGGTTGTGTAGGGAACATGCAGCTCAAGAGCAGCCCTTCTGATCGAGTAGGAATCCTCTGTCGTCCGTTTGCCAAATGATGTGTTGATAAGCCAGCTTATTTGCTTATCCCGAAGTTTATCGAGAATGTGCGGGCGGCCCTGAGAGATTTTATTAATCTTGGTGCAGGATATATCGTTTTCCCGCAGGTGGGCGGCGGTACCGTCGGTTGCCATAATCTCGAAGCCGAGTTCAACAAGGGCCTTGGCGACCATAGTGGCAGCCTTCTTGTCGCCATCTCGAACACTTATAAATACCGTACCGGAAGAGGGCAGGGTGGTCCCGGCCGCCAGGGTTGCCTTGGCGATCGCCAGTCCGAGGTTGTCGTCGATTCCCATGACCTCCCCAGTGGATTTCATCTCAGGACCGAGGAGCGTATCGACGTTCTCGAATCTGTCGAAGGGAAAGACCGCCTCCTTGACCGCCCAGTGGGATATTCTGGCCTCTTTGGTCACCCCCATATCCTTGAGTTTCATGCCCATCATAATCTTGGTGGCCAGCTTAGCCAGCGGTACTCCGGTTGCTTTAGAGACAAACGGAACCGTTCTCGATGCCCGCGGATTCACCTCAAGGATATAGAGCATATCATCCTTGACGGCATACTGAACATTCATCAGCCCGAGAACGCCGAGTTCCTCCGCCATGGCTTTGGTGGCTTCCCGGATCTCTTCCAAAAGTTTCTCGGAGAGGGTGTGTGGCGGCAGGACGCAGGCGGAATCGCCTGAGTGGATGCCCGCCTCTTCAATATGCTCCATGATACCACCGATAATTGTGGTCTCGCCGTCACTGACGGCGTCCACATCGATCTCCACGGCGTCTTTGAGAAATTTATCGATCAGTACCGGATGCTCGAGGCCGGCTGTGCCGATAGCCTTCATAAAATCGCGGATCCCCTTGTCGGCATAGACAATACGCATATCACGTCCGCCAAGAACATAGGAGGGACGTACGACAACAGGATAGCCTATGCGGTTGGCCGCGGCCAGAGCCTCTTCCAGGTTATGCACCGTGTCGTTGGCAGGCTGGCGCAGGCCGAGTTTTTGCAGAAACTGCTGGAAGCGCTTACGGTCTTCGGCGCGGTCGATGGCATCCGGCGGGGTTCCGATGATGGGGACGTTGGCCTCTTCCAGCTCGACCGCCAGATTCAGCGGGGTCTGTCCGCCAAACTGAACAATGACGCCATCCGGTTTTTCCATCTCGATTATATTGAGCACATCTTCCCGGGTCAGCGGTTCGAAATAGAGTTTATCCGAGGTATCGTAGTCGGTTGAGACCGTTTCGGGATTGGAGTTGACCATGATGGATTCAACGCCGATTTCACGTAGCGCAAAAGAGGCATGGACGCAGCAGTAGTCGAATTCGATACCCTGGCCGATTCTGTTGGGGCCGCCGCCCAGGATAACTACTTTTTTGTTATTACTGATAACTGCCTCGTTTTCCTGCTCGTAAGTGGAGTAGTAATAGGGCGTATAGGATTCAAATTCCGCGGCACAGGTATCTACCAGTTTATATACCGGAGTGACGCCGCATTTCTTGCGGAGGCTGCGAATGTCGTCCCGTGATGTGCCGGTGAGGTAGGCCAGCTGCCTGTCGGAAAAACCCTGCTCCTTGCATTTGCGCAGGAAGAAGGGGGTCAGCCCCTGAAAGCCGGCCACCCTGATTTCTCCTTCAGTCGCTACTATCTGCTTAAGATTCCTGAGAAACCAGGGGTCGATCCAGGTCAGCTCATTAATCCGGTCGATGGACATCCCCCGTTTCAGGGCTTCATAAATGTGGGCGACCCTTTTTGAATTAGGAGTGCGCAGGCTGCGCTCAAGGTCCTCCTGTTCCAGGTGGTCCATCATGTCCTTGCCGTCACCGCCGAAACCGAACCGCCCCGTCTCCAGGGAGCGCATGCCTTTTTGAAAGGCCTCCTTGAAGGTTCTGCCGATGGCCATGGTTTCGCCCACGGATTTCATGGCGGTGGTGAGAACGTCGTCGGCCTCGGGAAATTTTTCAAAGGTCCAGCGCGGAATCTTTACCACACAATAATCGATGGTGGGTTCAAAGGAGGCGTAGGTCTCCCGGGTGATATCGTTTTTGATTTCATCGAGGGTGTAGCCGACTGCCAGTTTGGCGGCAATTTTGGCAATGGGAAAACCAGTGGCCTTGGAGGCCAGGGCCGAGCTCCTCGAGACCCGCGGGTTCATCTCGATGACCATCAGTTCGCCATCGACGGGATTGACGGCAAACTGGACATTGGAACCACCTGTTTCAACACCTATTTCGCGCATGATGGCGATAGAGGCGTCGCGCATGGTCTGATATTCGCGGTCGGTCAGGGTCTGGGCGGGGGCGACGGTGATCGAATCACCGGTATGCACTCCCATGGCGTCCATGTTCTCGATGGAGCAGATGATGACGACGTTGTCGTTTTTGTCGCGCATTACCTCGAGCTCGTACTCTTTCCAGCCGAGCAGGCTGCGCTCCAGCATGATTTCGGTGGTCATCGAGAGATCGAGGCCCGAGATGCAGAATTCTTCAAGCTCCTGTCGATTATAGGCCACACCTCCACCGGTGCCGCCCAGAGTGAAGCTTGGCCTCACAATGATGGGGAAGCCGATTTCCTCGGCTGCGGCCAGGGCCTGGTCGATGGTATGAATAATGGCCGATTCAGGTACCTTGAGGTTAATGGCCTTCATGGCCGCGCGAAACTCTTCGCGCCCTTCGGCCTTGCGGATCACATTGATGTCGGCGGCAAGGAGTTCAACGCCGTATTTTTCCAGAATACCGGCTTCGGCGACCTTGATTGCGGTATTCAGGGCAGTCTGGCCGCCAAGGGTGGGCAGCAATGCATCCGGCCGTTCCTTTTCGATGACCATGCCTACCATCTCCGCCGTAATCGGTTCGATATAGGTGGCATCCGCCAGTTCAGGATCGGTCATGATGGTGGCCGGATTGGAGTTGATCAGAACGACCTCGTATCCTTCTTCCTTCAGGGCCTTTACCGCCTGGGCTCCTGAATAGTCAAATTCGCAGGCCTGGCTGATGATTATCGGACCGGAGCCGATGATAAGTATCTTTTTTATATCAGTTCGTTTTGGCATAATTGGTGCTCGTCTGAAATTGATTACGGTATGGCAGCTATCAGGACCGCATCATTTCGATAAATCGGTTAAAAAGATAGAGAGAGTCGTGCGGGCCGGGGGCATGTTCCGGATGATACTGCACCGAAAAGGCCTTGTACCTTTTGTGGCGCATACCTTCAAGACTGTCATCATTGAGGTTGATATGGGTGATTTCGACTTCGTCGGGATCAAGGCTGTCGGGGTCCACGCAGAAACCATGATTCTGTGAAGTGATCTCGACTCGGCCGCTGAGAAGATCCTTGACCGGTTGATTACCGCCGCGATGGCCGAACTTCAGCTTATAGGTGGAACCTCCATAAGCCAGGCCCAGCATCTGATGCCCGAGGCAGATCCCGAAAACCGGAACCTTGCCGAGAAGGGATCTCAGTGTCGCCACGACTCCTTCGACACCGGCGGGATCGCCCGGGCCGTTCGAGAGAAAAATGCCGTCGGGCTTCATGGCCAGAACAGTTGCCGCATCCGTGGTGGCGGGTACCGCCTGTACTTGACAGCCCATTTCGGTCAATATCCTGAGCTGGTTGTATTTGATGCCGAAATCGAAGACAACCACCCGCAGCGGATTTTTCAGATCCTGTTGCGCCGTGCTGAAATTGCTGCCGATGACCGGCAGGTTGTTCGACCAGCCATACGGTTCACGGCAGGTGACCCGCTTGACCATATCCTGTCCGATCAGGCCGCTCCAGTTTCGTGCTTTAGCGACAAGGGATTCAATATCCGAATCCTCGGTCGAGACGATGCCTTTCATGGCGCCGGCAGTGCGGATATGTTTTACCAGCGCCCTGGTATCAAAACCTTCAATACCCAGGACTCCGAACTTGATGAGGAAATCGGCAAGCGACATGGTGGAGCGGTAATTTGACGGAATTTTGTTATATTCCTTAACCAGAAAAGCCGTGGGATGGGCGGCCGCAGATTCCATATCCTCGGAGTTTATGCCGTAGTTGCCGATGAGTGGATAGGTCATGGTTACGATCTGAGATGTATAGGACGGATCGGTCAACACTTCCTGATAGCCGCTCATGGAGGTGTTGAAAACTATCTCGCCGATAGCTTCACCTGCCCCGGTGAAGGATTGTCCTCTAAAGATAGTCCCGTCTTCCAGGGCGATAATTGCTTTCATCAATAAATCCTTCTTCTGTGCACCGGCTGGCCTGGCATATCATATTGCCGCAACCACCCAGTAATTATTTTCTTTGTTTTGGTATTCTGCTGCAGGCTGGCAGGATGAATTTTCGATGCACCGGTAATCCCGAATTGGTGAGGTTCTCTTCAGGAAACATTCGCAGCCATATCCTGGAAATTCAGCAGACAAAATTATAATATATAACTCGTATTCATGATTTTCGTCAATAGTAAAGGGGGCCGGACGATTCCCGGCCGGAGGCAATAACGGCCGGTGTCTGCCGGATAATGAGCAATTTAGAAACTACGGAGCTATCCGAAGTCTACGCTTATCCGAAGTCTATGAGGCGCTCCTTGAATTTTGTTGCAGGCGTATCTGTGATATACAAGGGAGGCATGGATTATGGGCTTGAAGACTTCCGGTTTTTGTGCTGTTCCCTCTCCCGCAGGAGGATCGAGAAGGCTGCAAAGACGATGTGAACACCGAGCAGGATAAAAAAAATCCCGGTAAGCGACGTTTCTCTGTAATACCCTGAAAAGGTAATATTACCCAGGAGAAGATCCAGTCCGGTTTTGATAATAAGCAATCCGATGATTGCCCGTAGAATTGTCAAAATCCATGATACCATATATTTCTCTGCAAGTCAGTTAACGCTATACCACTTTGTGGTAGAAAGATAATTCATGACGTAAGTTTAGTCAAAGCATATACCTTAAAATAGCGCCAGGAATGACCCGCCTTTTTCAGGAGGTGCTTAACCCAGCTGAGCTGGACTCTTTACGTACCCCCCTTGAGGAGTATATGCCTTGACTATAGAGTCAGATTCATAGATTTAAATACATTTTTCGTTTTTTGTTATAATGGCAGTTTTTCAGGAGTAAGGCGCTAAACAATTCTTTGAAGCTTGAATTCGATCCTGTATAGTGGTGCCCTGCGCTAATGGAAAATTTCATAGTTCCGACCACTGGTCTGACTTTTTTCAGGCTCCGGCTGGCGACTGTATTACTTTTAGAGAATGGAGATGTTGATGTCACAGAGAAAATTTAAACGAGCCCAGCAAAAAACAAAAAAATGCAGTGAAAAAGAGGCTCAGCCGGCGCCGGAGCGGCAATCTTCGGTGCAGGCCATGGTTTGGTACAGGGAAGAGGACTGGGAGACGCTTATAGCTATGTTTGCCGATGCCGAGATGCTGCCCAGAACCTATGAAGCCTGGCTGGAGCGGGCCCAAGAGATGCAGGAAAAGGTTCAGGCCGATGGAGATGCGGTCATCAAGGTTTATATTGATCCTATAACTTTTCCCAAATGGTGTAAGGATAAGGACCTGCCGATGAATGCCGAAGCCCGCGCGCAATTGGCTATCGAGGTTGCCCAGGCTCAAACGTTCAGCTTGTAATTATGATCAGCCAGCCTATTCCCGGGCCTATCCGGATGTAGAGAGTTGAGATGAAACAGAAGAATTTAGAGCAGCTGCGTGCGGGGTTTATAGCAAATCTTGTGGTTGCCGCCAGTGTTGGCGCCTATGGCAGTGTTTTAGGGTTGCTCGCCGCAAAGAAGGGCATCGGCTGGATTGAGTTGCTTGCCATGAACCTCAGCGTTTTTGCAGGTTCAGCTCAGTTCGTGATGGTGGATATGTGGCTGCCGCCCCTGGCTATTGTGGAGATCACCCTGGCGGTTATGGTGATCAATATGCGCTATCTCCTGATCGGCGCCTCGCTCAATCCGTTGTTTGCCGGCACATCACTGCGGCACAAGGCACTGTTTATGCATCTTGTCGCCGATGAAAACTGGGCGATGACCATGGCCCGTTTTCACAAGGAAAAGATCACTACCTACTTTCTTCTCGGTGGAGGCATCTGCGTGCAGAGTGCCTGGTGTGCCGGGACCATGGCGGGGCACAGACTGGGCACGGTCATCGCGGACCCTGAACGCTTCGGTCTGGATTTTGCCTTCGTTGCCGTTTTTACCGCCCTGGTGTTCAGTTTCTGGCGAGGCCGGCGCGATCTGCTGCCATGGGCTGCTACCGCTGTATTGGCAGTAGCCGGCGCTAATCTTCTGGCCGGAAAATGGTACATTCTTATTGGCGGGATAGGAGGAGCGCTGATCACGGCTTTTCTCCCTGAGAAAGAGATAAAGGGGAAAGAGCATGATTGAAAAGAGCTACCTGGTTATCGCTGCCGCCGCCGTGATTACCTATGGATTACGGCTGGGAGGGCTGCTGCTGGCCGGCAGGCTCCCGAAAACAGGACGCTTCAAGAAATTCATGGATGCCCTTCCAGGCACCATCCTGCTCTCCCTTGTTGTCCCCGCTGCCCTGGCCGGCGGCCTGTGGAGCTGGATCGCGACCGCCTGCACTGCTCTCTGCAGCTTGAAGACGGGCAATGTCTTTGTCTCGATGCTGGTCGGCGTCTTTATTATTGCCCTGAGCAGATGGTTCGGATTGTAGAGACCTTATCAGTAACTGTTGTTGAAAATGGTATCATTTCAGCTAACTGTCCTCTGTAGTCAAGGTCCTATCCGGTTCCGATGGGGTCGGAAAAATTTGTGAAAATTCTATCAATCTAAAAATAAGGAGGTGGGCTTATGGTAACTTCAATAATATTAATGAATGTTGATCGAACAAGTATCAACGAGGTGGCAGCGAAGCTGGTTGAATTCGATGAGATCTCGGAAGTATATTCGGTAAGCGGTAAATATGATCTGATTGCCATCGTCCGGGTGAGGACAAATGACGATCTGTCCACTCTGGTGACGGTAAAACTGAGAAATGTCGAGAATATTACCGCCACTGAAACCATGCTCGCGTTCAAGGCCTATTCAAAGCATGACCTGGAGTCCATGTTTTCCCTGGGACTTGATGAATAGACGTAAGCTACTTAAGAGGCTCGGCAGTATAGGTCTGGTTGCAGTCACCGTAATTCTGCTGGATCAGGGAAGTAAATATCTGGCGATTCTACTCCTTGAAGACAGAAGGATTGTTTCGCTTTTCAATGACTGCCTGCGCTTTCTTCTTGTTGAAAACCGCGGCGGTTTTCTCAGCCTTGGTGCATCATTGTCAGACGGGGTGAGAAACCTGATTTTCCTGCTGCTTACCTCGGTTTTTCTTATAGGCTTTTTTGTTTATACGCTATTTGACGACCATACCACGTCTGTCGGACTGATTGCTTCATCGATGATAATCGGCGGCGGTACGGGCAATTTGATAGACCGCGGTTTTCGAGACGGCGCCGTAGTCGATTTCGTCAATGTAGGCCTGGGCGGTCTGCGGACCGGCATTTTTAATGTTGCCGATATGGCTGTACTTATTGGTTGTCTCCTGCTGTTCTTTTCCCTTCTTCCGGTAAAGAGAAGCAAAATGGTCAATCGTGATCAGGAGGATGGCAATGGCTGATTTTTTTGTCTATGGAACCCTGATGTGCGAAGATATTATCAAAGCGGTTACCGGTTCCGTGCCGTTCTCTAAAAAAGGGGTTGTCAGAGGATACCGACGGCTCAGGATCAAAAAAGAACACTATCCGGGATTGTACGCGGCACCGGGGTTTGAGGTAGAGGGCCTTGTTTATTCCAACATTTCTCAAAAGAGCGGGCTGATTCTTGACAGGTTCGAAGGGAAATTATACGCCCGCAAATCTTTACAGGTGTTTTTGGAAGACGGCGCCAAAATGGAGGCATATGCCTATGTTGTCCGGCCCGAATATTTTGACAGGTTGGATGATAAGGATTGGGACTTTGCCGAATTTCTCAATAATGAAAAGGACGATTTTGCCAGCTCTTATAGCGGCTATAACGCCATAAAACAAGGACCTGAGTGAAAACCGAATAAGAGATGAGTGAATTCTGTCTCTGAATTACTCAATCGATGCTGGCTGATCTCAGGTTTATGGGAATCATTCTACGGCCAGGAGAGGTGGAATTGAGTACAGAGACACTCTGGAAAAAGATTGTGCTCTGGCTTGTGCTGCTTTTGGCGTCGTTGCTCTGGTTCTGATGGTCTGGTCATGAACAGGATGCTTGAGCAGGAAGGGTGGTGCTGCGATATTGTCAAAATAATGATCTGCAGGTAGAATAAAATGCATGGACGAACGGGAATTTATGGAAGAGGCCTACAGGGAGGCGGTCGCCGCTGGTAGGCGCGGAGAATGTCCGGTGGGTGCCGTTCTGGTGAAGGATGGTGTTATAGTGGCGCGCGGTGGAAATGAAGAACAGGCCGCCAAGGATCCCACCGCTCATGCCGAGATGCTTTGCCTGCGCCGGGCCGGCGCGGCTTTGGGCTCAACTGATTTCAGCGGCTGTGTAATGTACACCACGCTCTGGCCCTGCCCCATGTGTCAGGGAGCGATGCTGCAGGCTCAGGTGGCTAAGGTTGTTTCGGGTTCAAGAACCTTTAAATGGATTCTGGAAGTCCGCTTCGATCATGCCCATCTGCTCAAGATTGGTCCGGTCAGGGAAGAGGACTGCCGCAGGTTGTTTGTCGACTGGGCCAGGAGAAATGATCGTCTGGAGATACTGGAGATGGAAGAAGGGCTGGAGGAAGACTAAGCATCCCTGTAGAAAAACCAGTTATCTCCTGAAAGCTACGCTTGTGCGGTGGTGTCGGTATTTCCAATCTCCACCCTGCAGCTATTGCGCTCGATCAGTCTCTCGCCTGCGGCGACCAGATATACTCCCAGGGCGGTAAACAGTCTGGACCTTCTTGACGGAGAATGAGCATTATAGGCCGCCAGGAGCTGTAGTCGGACAGCCTCCTCAAGCATTTCTCCGCGTCTTTCTTCCAGCATCTTCTCCAGCAGGTATGGATTCATAGCTTCACCTTCTTGGTAACTTCGACGACTTCTTTGGTCATCGTGTTTGAATTGTCCACCGAAAGTTACTGAAAATTTCCTAAGCCGCTTAGTCCCGAATCTTCAGGCGGCCGGCGGATATACTCCTCAATGGCTCCGGCCAGCAATTCGATGCCTTCCCTGATCTCCCGGGTGTTCGACCAGGCGGTACTGAGCCGCAGGGTGTGCACATATCTCTGGTCTATATCAAAAAGGGGGCCGGGCAGAAACGAAACTCCATTATCGACGGCTAAGAGCAGCAGCGCCACGCTTGAATATCCCTTCGGTAGCTCGAGAAGAAGTGAGAAGCCGCCGCTGGGCAGTGTCCAGGTGACTCCGGGCGGCATGTGGGTTTTGAGGGCCTCGAGCATGGTTTCCATGCGTTTCCGGTAAAGAGTGCGCATGGTATCGGTGTGGCTGTCAAATCTTCCGGAGGTGAATATTGTCAGGGCCATGCCCTGAATCAGCGAGGGAGTGGAGTGATCCATCAGCCGTTTGAGCTGCGCCAGCTCCTGTATCCTCTCGCGCGAGCTGATAATCCAGCCGATGCGAAGGCCGGTCATCACTGATTTCGAGAGCGAACTGACGACGACGGTCTGTTCGCCACCCAGTTCCATGAAAAGGCTGGGACGCAGGGTATTGTCGTATCTGAGTTCCTTGAAGATTTCATCGGCGACAATGATGCTGCCGGTTTTCCTGGCCCATGATGTCAGTTCTTGATAACGGGCGGGGCTAAGATCCGTTCCGGTGGGGTTGTGAGCGAAGGGGCAGAGGTAGAGCAGGTGCGGTTTTTCTTTGGCAAAACGATGCAGTTTTTCGATGTGAGGTCCGTTCTCGTCACGCGGCACTGTTTCCACCCAATGTCCCATTGCCGTAAAAGTATCGGGGATCCCTTGGAAGCATGGGGTTTCGCAAATGATGCCCGGCTGCTTCTCCATAAACGCCTGGGCAACCAGGGCGACGCCCTGGATGGCGCCGTTGGTGATCAGGACCTGATCGGCGCTGATGGCATTACCGTCTTCATTGAAGCGTCTGGCGATTTCCTGGCGCAGTGCAGCCAATCCCAATTCCTCTGTAGCCTGAATAAACTGCTGCGAGCCTCCGGCCAGGGTCTCCTGGGTTACGTCTTCAAGGAATTTGGGCGCAAGCAGTTTGTCATCGGGAACGCCCCGCGTCAGCTGAATTATCCCGGGTTTATGTGCCAGCGGCATAATGTCGAACAACGCCTTCTTGATTCCCGAGCGCAGCCTTCTGCCGGCAAATTGCAAAGCATTTATCGGATTTGGTCGGCTGGTGCCGGAGGGTGCCGAGGTTGACCCGTGGCTCTCGGACTCTTCCGTATCTGCAGAAGCCATTGTGGATTCACAGATAAAGGTGCCGCGTCCCACATGGGAATCGGTGTATCCCGCATCGCCAAGATCCTGTAGAGCTCTGCGAATAGTTGCCTGGGTCACCCCGATTTCCCTGGCCAGCGCTGCAACCGATGGTAATTTGTCTCCCGGTTTGAGTTCGGAAGACTGGACGGCACTTATTATCCTATCCCGAATCTGCATGTAAAGCGGAGTGTCGGCTTCTCTGTCGATGGTATACATAGCAATAATCTCATATTTATTGTGTATGGATACTGTATTGATACACAATTGATATAGTCAGTGTCAAGAGAAAATAATTGATTACAATTCCTGATTACCCTAAATCCCTGCACTGCAAAGACACCAGATTCTTGCCCGACCGAAAACGGGATAAGTGATTATTACTATAAAAACTATTGACAAAAACAGCTGAAAAGGGATAGGAAGAACATGGTTCTTATCCCGAAGCTACCATCAAAGTTCGGTATCCGCATCGTACCGTGGTGAATCCACCGGCAAAAAAGAAGACAAATTTACCGGATTGCTATCGATTATGGTCCATCAGTAAAATGAATCCACAATGCAACAATGAAATCAGGGAAAATTCATATCCTCATCGTTGATGATCATCCGATAGTGATTAAAGGCTTCACCTCATATTGTAGGCAACATCCGAAAATAGATATCGTGGCATCCGCTTCCGGATACCGATCAGCCGTGACAGCAACAGCTAAGTACAAACCGGACATAATTCTTCTCGACATATTCCTGGGAGAACGAAATGGTTTGGACTTTCTCGATGAGATTCTTCTGATATCACCAAGATCCGGCGTAATTATATATACCGCGCATATCCATCGAAGCTACTTCCATAGAGCAATGAAGCTTGGAGCAAAAGGATACGCTCTTAAGTGCGACAGCCTTGAAAAGATCACCGCTGCAATCCAGTCTGTCCATGAGGGTAGTTTATACATTAGCAGCAACTTACCGGGTGATTTTCTTAAAAGCCTCATTCATCTCAGCACGAATAAAATTCATGAGTTGGATAACCTGACTCCCCGAGAACAAGAAATTGCCGGCTTCCTGGCACAGGGGAAATCTGTACAGGTTATTGCCGATGTGCTTTGCATCAGCCCCAAAACGGTAAGGGTGCATAGAGGCAATATTATGAAAAAACTAACCTGCAACACGGTATACAAACTCTTTCTTCGCCTTCAAGAGCACTTCCCTAATCCTTATCAATAACCTGATGGACTCGTAAAAAGCTCGATCTTCGTCGTTGCAGATGTGAAATGGTGATACACCGTGCACTACCAAATCGCCGTTCCAGATATCTGCGCCTGGTATATTGAACTTTTTCGAGAGCCCATTTCAACTTCGATGACTTTTACGAGTTCATCGATACCTGACAGGTCACAAAATTCTTGCCGGTCGTTCTCTTATCGACTCGACCGGACATACCGCTTTCCAGCGACATAGGCAAAACGTTTAGATATATTTAGGTCCAACGCCTAGCTGTATTTATACGCTTTGCCAATTGTCACGGCCATTCTTTTCTGTAATATCTATCCCCAACACATTCCTGATTCACGAAAGCTGAAAGGTCGAATCCATCCAAAACCGTCTACAGGAAAATCAACATGATCACATCACCCTTTCCGCGCATTAAAACTTGTTTTTGGGGAGTAATAACCTTCTGTCTGATTTGGTGGTTCCTGCTCTTCCCGTTGCTTGGAAGCTCCACGGCAGAGGTAATTCATGGAATAGGCGTGAGCGGCAATATTGACCTGCCGGGTTCGGATTACAAAGATCTCAATAATATTACCCTGGAGGAATGTGCTTATCAGTGTTCAATAGATATCGTCTGCAGATCCTTCACCTACTATCCTCCAGGCGAAAACTGCTGGCTGAAATTCGACATACCACCGTCGGTTCCCAGACTCCAATTTAAGTCCGGTGTCAAAGGCGGTTCCGGTGACTTAACAGACGAGCAGATCGCAGCGATCCAGGCAGTCATAGAAGCGCTCAACGCGGCTAACGGTTCAGCCAACGGGGCCGCGGCGGATGCGGATGCGGTCACCGAGCTTTTCTCCAGCCTTAGCGAGTTGGAGGGAACTCTAGGTGAATATCTCGATGAAGTTACCGCCTCGGTCGGTGCGATCGACAGTTCCTTAAGCCTTGTCAGCAGCTATCTTGCGGAGAGCGCCTCATTGGGCAGTGCAGCCGAACAAATAATAAATGAGCAATTGGCCGAAGTGCTCCTGAATCGCGGCGAGAGCGATGACATGAATCTGGAAACCCAGGGCGCCACAATCGGTGATCCCGTCTTTCTCGCCAGCGGTGTCGAGGAGTATTCACTCACCGACCTGAGCTACAAGACGATAGATTCTCTTATAAAAATCCAGAGAACATACAGGAGCAATCGAAAAGACCAACAAACATCCTTTGGCAAGGGATGGGGCTTCAACCTGGATACCAAAATTATCATCGGTCGCAATCCCTTTGTCAAAGAACGGCAGGAGATCACCGCTCAACTGAAAGTCCGTGCCGAAAAGCTCGCTGCCCTAGCAACAATAGCGATGAACGATGCTCTGTCCGCTCTTGACAGGGTAAACCAATATTCCGCTATTGTCCGCGAAAAAGCCGAAGAAGTTGAAGCTCTTCGAAATCAAATCATACCCTTGACAGAACGTGCCGCCACTCATGCTGCCAGTGCTAAAGGATCCGCCAACCTGGCCGCCGAAAAAGCTGTTATAGCAAACACTCAGGATGCAAGAGACAATGCGACCCTAGCAGCGGATGCTGCCGGCAGAGCAGAGAACTCGGCAAACCTGGCTGCAGCAAACCTGCAGTCTGCAAATGCCAAGGTTGCCACGGCAGCTGAGTCGGCAGCCGCCACAGAAAACACAGCCGCCCAGGCAGAGGAACCGGCCAATGCCATAGTGCAAAAACAGGTTGTCGTAGCTCATATGGCAGCCAAGCTTGCAGATGAAGCCAAGAACGCTGAAGCCGAAGCTCAATTGCAGGAGGAGCTTTTTCCCGGCAATCCCTTTCCCGAAGATCGCAACCTTTACTTCGGAGCCGATCACCTGAAGCTCATCGAAGAGAGTGGATCTCCGGTTCTCTTCGAGCAGCAGGACGACGGAACATATCTTCCCGTCACCGACAATGGCAGCTACACCGGTCATATCGAGCCGACGAATGACGGATATGTATTTGTTTCCAAGCATGGCGAAAAGCGATTCTTCACAAAAACGACGGACGGGACCGCCTTACTCGCTCAGGATATCGATTTAAATGGGAATATAATCAGCTACAACTATACAGACGGTAAACTTTCTTCAATCAAAGATACGTTTGGCAAGGTCACGACCTTTGCCTATAACAATCAGGGATTCATCTCAAAGATCACCGATCCGCTGAACAATACATTCGGTTATCAATACTCCGGCGACCGGCTCTCGATATATGCCGATCCCATGGGCAATGAGTGGCGGTATATCTATGACGAACAAGGCTACCTGACCGGCCGCACCAACCCCAAAGGCGATACCTACCGTTATATCTATGACGAATCAGGTCGAGTTGTGAGGGAAATAGATGAGATAGGCTATGAAATCAACTATTCCTATGACCCGGAGAACAGAGTCACAACCATGATGGATCGTATGGGGTATCGCACCTCATATCACTTCAACGAATCGAACCGTCTTGAAAGAGTTGTTCATCCGGATGGTTCGGAGGTCTCCTATGGTTATGACGAGCACAACAACCGCGATCTAATCGTCGACGAAAACGGTAATACCACCACGCTTGGTTACAATGATTTCAACGATGTCATCCGCAAGACCGATGCCTTGGGCAATGTTACATCAATCACTTACGATAGGATATTCAACAAGGTAGCCTCGGTCACCGACCCGCTGGGGCGAACCACAAGGTATTTTTATGATGCCCACGGCAACCTCGGCAGTGTTGAAAATCCCGACGGCACCAGCAAGAGCTTAGCCTATGACAACCGCGGTCTGCGTACGGCGGTAACCGACGAAAACGGCCATACAACAAAATTCAGCTACGACGGTCTTGGTCATCTGGCCCGGATCATCCACCCGGACGGGACAAGCAGGGATTTCGTCACCGACGCCCTGGGAAGAGTCACCGGGATAACCGATGAAAACGGGGCAGTATCGAGCATCGAATACAATGAATTGGGCAAGATAACCCGCGCCGTCGATCCGGTGGGTGCCGTGACCCGCAATATCTACGACAATATGCAGCGCCGCATCAAGTCTATCGATGCCGAAGGCAATGTATATACCTGGAGGTATGATAGACGAAGCGACATGCTTGCTGAAACCGATCCTCTGGGCAACACCAAGGACTATCAATACGACGGCGAACGCAATAAAATTCAGACAACCTATGCCAATGGTACCGGGGTGCGGTATGTCTATGATTCCCGAAACAGAGTTGTAAAGCAACGCACCTTCCCGGGCGACAGGAAAAACTTCTATCAATATGATGCCAAAGGCAGGCTCATTGCCCAACAGGACGCCAACGGCAACATCACCGCCAGGGAATACGACGAACTCGACCGGGTAACGGCCGTAATCGACGCCGAAGGCTACGCCACGGAAAATCTCTACGATGCGGTGGACAACCTCATCCGGGTAACCGATGCCAATGGCAACGCTCAATATTTCGCCTACGACGAGATGGACCGCAGGATAGAGTCCATGGACGCATTGGGCAACACAACCACCTTCATCTACAGCCCTACGGGCAAGCTGCTGGAGAAACACCAGCCCAATGGCACCGCCATCGCCTATATATACAACAGGCGCGACCGCGTGATTAAAGAAAGCACCGGTGACACCACTTTCAAATCCTATGCCTATGACAATGTCGGCAGAAAGACCCTGATTGCCAATGAATCGACCAGGGAGCAGCGCTATTACGATGCCCGCGGTATGCTGGTAACCGCCATCGATAAATTCATGGGACGGGTGGATTATCAATACGATCTGCTGGGCAACCGCACCCAGATGATCGATCCCG